>NZ_QTZH01000032.1:0-36499 GCF_003462585.1 Ruminococcus sp. OM04-4AA
TTCTATTTACCGCAATAATTTCATTTATTCTATTTACCGCAATAATTTCATTTACTGATTTATAATCAATCTTGGAATTCAAGATAAAATCCAAATCACTAATTGTTTTTATTTCTCGATTGTTTAAGTTAAATGTACTCAACAAATCGTTTAACTTTTCATAGTTCCCATATTTTTCACCATTACCTTTTCTTATCAATGTTCCAAACTGTTTATTGTATTTAATCGAAAATACAGTTCCATGGAAGGTATCTGTCACAACATACGCTGCATTCTTAATAATTGATAGTACTTCAAATGGCTTAGGATAAATTGACACATCACAAAATGAATGCTCTCCGCCTATAGCAATCAGCTTCAATCCATTCTTCTTTGCAAAGTGTTTAATTTCCTTTCCTTCCTGTTTAGTTATTCTGCTACTGTAAGCATAGACCACCATATACCTTTCAAATGGCATGTAACAAGTACAAGATGTAACTTCTTTTGTGTAATCATATATCAAGACAGGATCCAAATGCTTCTGAGGCATCTTACCCACTAATTCTTTTACAATAACCTCACTATTTTTATCTCTTACCGAAATCGCTGTGAATTTTTTCAACAATTCAGCAATTTCATCTTGAACATCAAAACGTTTTAATTCTTTGATTCCTGTATTTCCAAATGATGCTGCATAACTTATAATTTTTTTTTGCCCTTGAATCTTTTCCAAATAACTCCATCGAGCATCCTACATCCGGATTTGATTGGACACAATTGAACACCTCATCACTACCTATTACTAAGACATCTGTATCAGGGCGTTCTCTTCGTTCATCAGACACACCAATAATTTGAAGATATTTACCAGAGTAATTCTGATAGAACTGTTTATGTTGATCAAAAGGAATCTTATATGCAAAACACTTAATTGCATTCATTAACCGAAATGCCTTATCCTTTATATAGGTATCTTTACCTTGCTCTACTTTTTGTGGCTGTATTAAACAGGGTTGTACTCTATAATCTGCAAAATCAACCTGATGCCCTAATGTTTCAATTGTTTTTTTTAGAGCATATGCCTGTAGAAAAGAACCATAGTTAGCAATTCTCTGCATTGACATTATTGAAACTTTCATTTTCACTCTCCTAATTATATCTGTTATCGATTCAAAAAAATTCTATTGATTTCCACCACTAATACCGGAGCTTTCTCAAACAATCTATAAAACAGTTTATGTCCAGCCCCAATATCAGAAGAGTCCAAATAGTGTTTTATGTCTTCATGATATTGAAAGAGCAGATCATTTTTTACTTGTTTGTATTCATCTATTCTATTTTTATTTTTCAGCACTTCTGAAAAAGTACTAATGTAAGTTTTAAAGTGTGAATTTACAGCACAATCAAATAGATATTTTTCGCCATTATTAGAAAAAAAATCACAAGCTTCTCTCGTAGCTTCCACTATTGACAAATTTTTCATATTAAATGTTGAAGACATTATGCTATTTTCTCTCTGTCGATAAAAATAGCCAACATAATTCACATATACTATTTTCTCCGCATAGTACAGTAATTTATAAGTTGTAAAAGTATCTTCATGTATTTTTCCTACAGGGTACAGAATCTCATTATTCTTAAACAAACTTGTTTTGTATAATTTCCCCCACGCAACAAACTCCATTCCATGACAAATTGGATGGTAAATTTTTTCGATACACTCCTTATTACTGAAGATATTACAAATGCTTTCTTCTCTTTCCATCCCCATATCGTCATAGACATTGTTATAGTCACAAATACTTACGGAAGCCTTACCGTCTTCTATTGCTTTTACGAGTGTTTCAATGTAGTGGATGCCGACATAATCATCTGAATCAATAAATGTAATATAAGTGCCATTGGCAATCTGAATTCCAGCGTTTCTAGCATCTGACAGTCCACCATTCTTTTTATGAATGACAACTATTCTATCATCTGTTTTCTTTAATTCATCGCATATTTCAGGACAAGCATCTGGTGATCCATCATCCACTAATATAATTTCAATATTCTTATAGGTCTGTTGAAGTAAACTATCAACACATTTTCTTAAATATTTCTCCACCCTATATATAGGAACAACGACTGATACCATATGTTCTCCCCTCCCGACGCATTTTCTATATTAAAAGTAGTTGAGTATCCAAATTCTTTGAAAAAATTTTTATATCGAAATTTTCAGCTCGTCTTATTGCATTTCTTCTTATTTTACAAAGTGTTTCTTGATCTTTATACATAAAAATTTCTGCCAATGCATCGCAAAGTTCTTGATTTGAATATACTAAAATTCCACTTATGTTATTTTCAATAATTTCAGGAATTCCACCTCTTCCTGCACACACACACACAAGTCCTGCCGCCATAGCTTCAATAATTGTTATTCCAAATCCTTCTTCGTAAGCAGGCATATGCACAAAAATATCATGTTTTTCTAAAATTTCTAGAATATCGTCTCTTGTACCTAAAAATTGAACTTTTTTTGTTAGTCCTAATTTTTTCGTATAATCCTCCAAGTTATTACGATATTCTCCCGCTCCAACAATATCAAAACTCCAATTATCGCTTTTTTCTGAAAGTTTTGATAAAGCAAACAATATATTCTGTACACCCTTCTCTTTTACAAGTCTTCCAACATATAAAAGTCTAATTGGATTATGCATTTCGCAGTTATAATTGGGTTTAAATCTGCTTAAATCTACCCCGTTGTATACAACGCAAATTTTATTCTCCTGTAATCCAAAACACTCTATCAGGCTAGATCTTACGGCAGATGAAATTGCAATTACCTTATCACTATTTGCAAATGAATGAACAATTATCTTATCTTTAATTGAAAGCTTTCCAGATCCAGAAAGCATATCTTCTGCTTCACAGTGTGCATATGCTACAATCTTCAAATAAGAGTTCTTCAGTTTAAGCCCCCAAGCAAATAAATACAAAATCGGGGAAGCGTGATGAACAACTATTTCATCTATTGAATACAGTTTTATTTGTTTATTAAGATTCTTCCATACTCCTATCGCTTTTTGGGAACTATAGTTAAGCTCTATAACCGTATGACCACTTTTCTTCATTTTTACTGCATTCACCGAATCTACGCCCTTTAAGAAAGCAAACACATTCTTATTGTTTGAATAATTAGCATAGTCTCGACACAAACTCTCTATTCCACCAGCTTCTCCTTTAACAAGTAAATGTAACACATTCATCGTTACTCTCCTTTAGCCTCATTGATACAAATACGCTTTAACTCAATCCAAATCAATCCATGACCCCATTATATTATTCCATTCATCGGGTTTTACTTCCGTAAAACCACTGCAATGATAAAATGTTAGTTCACCAACATAAATTTGATTATTAATCAAGTAGAAATCTACTCGCAAATGAGGACATCCTTTTGACAATATTCCAGCAAGAGATTTCATTTTTTCAAACATCACAGGTTTTTCTGGTGCAACATCTGCATTTGGATCACGCATCCTTATCGGAAGATGTTCAAAATTCATGTTAAAGAAGTCTGTTCTGGGATCTTCAGATTTGTCTTTTCCAACATACACTATTTTAGGTTGACCATCAAAACAGAAGAATTTATAATCTGTAAGACATTCCTCTTTTTCTTTTGGATTCGAATCAACCATATATTTTTCTGCAATAATTCTCGGTTTTACCGCTTTATATGGATACTCTCTTCCTACCAAAAAGTAGTTTCTTTTTAGTGAAGCTTCAATTTTTTTCTTTGCCTTGACTTTATCTAATGTTCTCTTATCTTTACAAATAACAAGACCTCCAGAATCATGCGTACACTTCAAAACAAACTGATTTGGCAATTTGTCAAAGTCAATTTCGTCAAAAGTATCCCAAACACCGAGCGTAGGGATAATAAATTCGTCTCCAATTTTTTCTGTGATCCAATTCTTTGCTTCATATTTGTCTACCATTTTGCTATATTCCGGGTTCTGATTATGCAACTTTAGCCATTGAAGTTTTTCATTGAATGTTACTGGATTCTCTAAATTAAGTTTTTTTCCTGTATTTGCCCAATACATCAATTTTAGATATTTTTCATCGGTTATAAAGCCGAGTTTGCCCTTCATTCCTAATGAAAAAATGATTTTCTTAGGATCCTTGAGTGTCTCTTTAAAATCCATATATTTCACCTCAATATTACTTTCCTTCTAATATTCTTATAACACTATTCATGTGTTTCTCTACAGCATAATCTTCCTCAACTTTATGTCTTGCGTTTATTCCTAGCGTCATACTTAGTGTGGGTTCAGCTATAAATTTTCTCAATTTATCTGAGAAATCCTTACTGTTTTTCATTTCAAACAACAAGCCTGTTTTGTTATCTTCAACTATCTCAGCCAAACTGCCAATCCTAGAAGCTACCACAGGTTTTCCATAAGCATATGCTTCAATAACTGTGTTCGGCATGTTTTCATACCATATTGCAGGACACACAATACACGTCGAATGAGATATCAACTCCTGTAATTCTTTTCCATGTTTAAATCCAGTAAAAACTATTTTATCTTCTAGTTTATTTTCTTTGATATAATTCCAAATTTTTTGATCTTCCTCAGAATCAGATATTTGACCTGTTATTTTCAAAACATAATCTGTATCTTTCAAATACTTCATGGCTTCAATTGCGTATATAGGTCCCTTTTGATGTGCCATTCGACCTAGAAACAGAAAATATTTGTCATCTTCATAGCATGGCGTAATTGATGTTGCGTCAATAAATGTCGGAACACAGGTAACTTTATCTTTTGAAATTCCACCTTCAATCAACTTATTTTTACTGAATTCACATGTACAAATATATTGGTCAACATCATCAAATACTTTAGTAGCTGCATACAACTTCATTGCCATTACTCTCAAGAGTGTACCTGCTTTTGAGCCCTTTACACACCTATGCTCAATTGCCTTTCTATAATCTCCGTGTAAGCAGGCTTCGCATATTTCATTTTCGCATAAGAATCATATTTTGGACAAAACATAAAAAAATCTGAAATTCTATGTACAACACGAACTTTTTCTTTTCTTGCCGCTCGAATAATAGAAGGTGAAAGATGATTTACTTCGTGTAATATGTATACCGCATCAGGCTTAGTATCACGAATCAAATGTCTAAGCCTTTTTTCCGCATCATAGTTCCATACTGTAGCTCTTACCATTCCAATCAAATTACTAATAGATTTTTTCGTGTCCGCATACATTATCTGATTTGAACGCGGTTTTGCAAAATATTTGCTGTACGGAGTTTCTTCGTTCTGGGGATTATTAACAGAGAATGGAATCACTTCAATTCCCATTTTTTCTGCCGCATCCATAAATTTAAACATATATTTTTCTGGTCCACCAGCTATAAAATAGCGGTAGTTTGCTATAATAATCCTCATATTTTTCTCCCAACTTATTTTATAAACGCATCTTCATACTGTCCGCAGATCTTATCCCATGTGTACTCTTCTGCCACACGCTTCTTGGCTCTCCGGCCCATCTCTGCAATTTCATCTGTACTCATCTGATCAGCCTTATCAATGAGCTTTGCAAGGCTCCCCAGCTTGCGGCTCCAATAAAGTGCACAATCTTCTGCGACTTCTTTATTAAAACCAACATCAACCAGCAGGTTCAGATCTGTACTACCAAGAGCTTCAATCAGGGACGGATTCGTACCACCGACCGTATGTCCGTGGAAATAAGCATAGGCGTTCTCTCGAATCTTCTTCAGCAACTCCTGATCATAAACAGTGCCAACAAATTTGATTCTCTTATCGCTCTTGAAATGAAGTTTTTCTTCAAGCTCACTTAGGAACTTCTCATTCACATTTGTGATAATAGCAAAATCCTTTTTGCTCTTGCTTTTCATGAACTCTCGAATCATAACTTCAAAAGAGTTCTCTGGTACAAAACGACCGACGACAAGGTAGTAGTCCTTTTTCGTCAGTCCTTTTTCTTTATACCAGTTCACCAGCTTCTCATCGTCATCAGCTAATTTACTGAGGGTCAGATCTGCACCATACGCAATAAATGTGGTCTTCGGATTTCTGCCCTTGATGCCTTTTCCGTCATAGCACTCGTGGATATACTTCTCGATATTCACTGAGTCACAGATAGCAAGGTCACAGTATTTAACCATCATCTGTTCAGAAATCTTCCAGTATTTTCGAATCGGTGCAGACCACTTTGCTCTCATCCACTCGTGTCCGTCTGGATTCAGGTACACAATACCACCCAGCTTATGGATTTCTTTATAGAAGTGACCAGCAAAAGGTCCGATACGGCAAGCCATGATGTAAACGATCGGATGTTTAATCCGATGTTCCTTTATGTACTTGCAACAAGCCTTCAATGCCGCAACATCATAATAAATTGCCTGTGCAGGTCCAATCTGAGGAATATCTATCTTGGAACAATGTGCATTGTGGAATTCAAACTCATGATCATTGATTATGGTCACACCATCCACTTTTGTTTCGTCCATGCAGCCGTCACCGTTAGCTTTACACGCCACATGATATTTAATATTTTTCTTGTTCTGGTGGTACTCTGTGAGCTTATAAACAAAAGTCTCGTATCCGCCATAAGCACCCAAGCTCTTAGCTCCTACCAGAAATACGTGTTGTACTTCGTTTTCCCGCTGCATTCTTCCTACCCCTGTGTTCTTAAAATTTAAAAGTATCTTTCAGTCCCAGCCATTTCTGGTCCTTATCGCTCAGGTTCAGTGCAGTGCCATCTTCCAGCGTATAGCCCTCTGCACTTGCGTTTCCCTTGTACTCGCCTTTCAGTTCCGGCCACTCAATGCCGATTTCCGGGTCATTCCAAGCCATGCCGCCCTCATCATTCGGATGCCAGAAGTCGTTGACTTTGTAGCAAAACTCTGCTTCATCACTCAGAACCAGGAATCCATGCGCAAAACCTTCCGGGATGAGAAACTGCTTCTTGTTCTCGGCCGACAGGGTTACACCATACCACTTGCCATAACTCTTAGAATCACTTCTCAGGTCAACTGCAACATCAAACACAGTGCCGCGCACAGCACGCACCAGCTTGCACTGCGGATACTGCTTTTGGAAATGTAGCCCACGCAGCACGCCCTTTGTGGACATAGACTGATTGTCCTGCACGAAGTGGATGTCAATGCCAGCCTCTTTCATATCTTTTTCGTTGTAGGTTTCCATGAAATAGCCACGGGCATCACCATGAACAGCAGGCTCAATAACACAGAGGCCCTCGATGCCGCCTACATTTTTCTCAACTTTAATCTGTCCCATTTTCTCTATCTCCTCTTACTTCTCGATCTCTTTCAGGTAACGGCTCAGCGCATCCTGCCAAGTCGGAAGCGGAGTGAATCCAGCTTCCACCAGCTTGCTCTTATCCAAACGGCTGTTGAACGGACGAGCTGCCTTGCTCAGACCGTACTCTGCCGTGGTCACCGGCAGGACTTCCGTCTTATATCCAGCCTGACGGTAGATTTCTTTCGTAAAATCGTACCAGCTGATGTAGCCACCCTCGTTGGTGGCATGGTAGTAGCCGTATTTATCAGTCTCATTCATATCGACAAGCAGTCGAGCCAAATCATAAGTATAGGTCGGTGTGCCGATCTGGTCATTGACCACACGGACAGTATCGTGCGTCTTGCCGACATTCAGCATGGTCTTGATAAAGTTCTTACCATTCAGGCCAAACACCCATGCAATGCGGACAATGAAATACTTCTCCAGCGTCTGGCTGACTGCCAGCTCCCCTTCCAATTTCGTCTGGCCGTACACATTTAGAGGCTTGTAATCCTTGCAGTCCGGCTGCCAAGCACAGTGCCCTGGCCATCAAACACATAATCCGTGCTAATATAGGTCATCTTGCAGTCCAGCTTCTTGCAGACATCTGCAATGTTCTGCGTACCACCAGCATTGATGGCACGAACTTTCGCCACTTTATCGTCGTCCTCTGCCATATCCACAGCAGTCCACGCTGCACAGTGGATCACGGCATCCGGATTTACTTCTGCAATTACTTTCTCAACGGCATCTTTATCAGTAATATCCAGAGCCACATACGGTGCTTTTGTTACCGCAGAACAATCAGCCACACCGCTGTAGTTTTCCTGAATATCAGAGCCAATGCCTTCATGACCGCGCTTCAGCAGCTCGTTCATCACATCATGTCCCAGCTGACCGCCAACGCCTGTTACAAAAAGCCTCATGTTCTTTCCTCCTCGTTAGCGATTACTGTACATTTTCTCGTAGTAGTTCTGATACTCGCCACTGATGATGGTCTCCCACCACTCACGGTTATCGAGATACCACTGGATAGTCTTCTTGATGCCGTCCTCGAACTTGGTCTCCGGCAGCCAGCCCAGCTCGTTGTGGATTTTAGTCGGATCGATGGCGTAACGCATATCGTGACCCTTACGATCACCAACATGTGTGATCAGGCTCTCCGGCTTGCCCAGTTCTTTGCAGATGATCTTCACGATCTCGATATTCTGCTTCTCGTTATGGCCGCCGACATTATAGACTTCACCAACGCGACCCTTGTGGATAATCAGGTCGATAGCTTTGCAGTGGTCTTCTACATACAGCCAGTCACGGACATTTAAGCCTTCGCCGTAAACAGGCAGCGGCTTGTCAGCCAGTGCGTTAGCAATCATCAGCGGAATCAGCTTCTCCGGGAAGTGATACGGGCCATAGTTGTTGGAGCAACGAGAAATGGTCACAGGCAGACCGTAGGTGCGGTGGTAAGCCAGAACCAGCAAGTCAGCGGCAGCTTTGGAGCTGCTGTACGGAGAACTGGTATGGATCGGAGTATCCTCGGTGAAGAACAGGTCAGGACGATCCAGCGGCAGGTCACCATAAACCTCATCGGTAGAAACCTGATGATAACGCTGAATACCGTACTTGCGGCAAGCGTCCATCAGCACACTGGTACCGATGATATTGGTCTGGAGGAAGATGCCTGGATCTTCGATGGAACGGTCAACATGAGATTCTGCCGCAAAGTTCACTACGATATCCGGATGTTCTTCTTCAAACAGCTTGTCCACTGCTTCACGGTCACAGATGTCAGCCTTCACGAAGCGGAAATTCGGATTGTCCATAACAGGTGCCAGCGTGGACAGATTGCCTGCATAGGTCAGCTTGTCCAGACAGATAATCCGGTAATCCGGATACTTCTTCAGCATATGGAATACAAAGTTACTACCAATAAAACCAGCACCGCCGGTAACAATAATATTCATGATCTATTCTCCTCTACACTTTCCCTTTTTAATACAGATGTTCCTGATACTTGCCGTCCATGACATCCTTCAGGTACTGACCATACTGGTTCTTCTTCATGACCTCATAGACTTCCATCAGCTCATCCTTGCTGATCCATCCGTTCAGGTATGCAATTTCTTCCAGGCAGGCAATCTTACGATGCTGATGCTGCTCGACAGTCTTTACGAAATTGGTGGCATCCACCAGGCTCTCATGTGTACCTGTATCCAGCCAAGTGAAGCCCTGACCTAACAGTTCCACGTTCAGGGAGCCGTCCTCCAGATAGATGCGATTCAAATCAGTGATCTCCAGCTCACCACGGGCAGACGGTTTCAGGTTCTTGGCAAACTCGACCACACGATTATCATAGAAGTACAAGCCAGTCACACAGTAGTTACTTTTCGGATGTTCTGGCTTTTCCTCGATAGAAATGGCCTTGCCATTCTTGTCAAACTCCACAATACCGAAACGCTCCGGATCATCCACATAGTAGCCAAACACGGTTGCACCCTTGCCACTCTCAGCGTTCTCTACTGCGGCAGTCAATCTTTTCTTCAGGCCATGACCGGCAAAGATGTTGTCACCCAGCACCATAGCCACAGAATCATTTCCAATAAAATCGGCGCCAATGATAAAGGCCTGTGCCAGTCCATCCGGAGAAGGCTGAACAGCATAGGTCAGGTTTACACCAAACTGGTGTCCATCACCCAGCAGGTTCTCGAAGCGAGGGATATCCTGCGGTGTGGAAATAATCAAAATGTCACGGATGCCAGCGTTCATCAGAACGGACATCGGATAATAAATCATCGGTTTATCAAAAATAGGTAGGAGCTGCTTGCTCGTAACTTTCGTTAATGGATACAGACGAGTGCCCGATCCACCTGCTAAAATAATGCCTTTCATTCTGTATCCCTCGTCTTTCTTAATCTCTCTGGAAAATATCTCTGGTGTAAACTTTCTCTTTCACATCATCCAGACACTTATCATAGCGGTTTGCGATGATGGCCTGACTCATTTTCTTAAACTCATCCAAATCATTAACCACAACGCTACCGAAGAACTTCTCGCCATCTTTCAGAGTCGGCTCGTAGATGATCACAGTTGCACCTTTTGCCTTGATGCGCTTCATGACACCCTGAATAGAGCTCTGGCGGAAGTTATCACTGTTGCTCTTCATGGTCAGTCGGTATACACCAACAACAACTTCTTTTTCCTTGCTCTCATCCCAGCTGTCATTCGCTTCATAAGCACCAGCAATCTCCAGCACACGGTCGGCGATGAAGTCTTTACGAGTTCTATTGCTCTCAACAATAGCCTCAATTAGGTTTTCCGGTACATCGGCGTAGTTCGCCAGCAGCTGCTTGGTGTCTTTCGGCAGGCAGTATCCACCGTAGCCAAAGGACGGATTGTTATAATGAGTACCAATACGAGGATCCAGGCAAACACCGTTGATGATCTGCTGAGTGTTCAGCCCCTTCATCTCAGCATAGGTATCCAGTTCGTTGAAGTAGCTGACACGCAGTGCCAGATAGGTATTGGCGAACAGCTTAACTGCCTCTGCCTCAGTAAAGCCCATAAACAAAGTGTCAATGTTCTCTTTAATTGCGCCTTCCTGCAGGAGTTCTGCAAAAGTATGTGCCGCCTTTACCAGACGAGCATTATCCACATCAGTACCAACAATGATACGGGAAGGATAAAGATTATCGTACAGAGCCTTGCTCTCACGCAGAAACTCCGGGCTGAAAATGATGTTGTCGCAGTGGAATTTCTCACGAACACTTGCAGTGTAACCAACAGGAATCGTACTCTTGATAACCATAATGGCTTCCGGATTGTACTCAATGATCAGCTTGATGACTGCTTCCACAGCACTGGTGTCAAAGAAATTCTTCTTGCTATCGTAATTTGTAGGGGCCGCGATGACTACAAAATCAGCATCACTGTATGCTTCCTTTGCATCCAGAGTTGCTGTCAGATCCAACTTCTTTTCCGCCAGATACTTTTCGATATATTCATCCTGAATCGGAGATTTCTTATTATTGATAAGTTCTACTTTTTCAGGAATAATGTCTACAGCAGTCACCTTGTGGTGCTGAGATAACAGCGTAGCAATGGAAAGACCAACATAACCCGTTCCAGCAACAGCAATCTTTAAATCTTTAAACTCTCTCATTTCTTTATCCCTCTAATCTCTTATTTATAAAACTCAGCGTACCACTCAGCGAAGTTCCTCAGACCAGTCCGCAGACTTGTGCTCGGCTTATATCCGAAGTCACGCTCCAGTGCGCTGGTATCTGCATAGGTCACAGGCACATCACCCGGCTGCATCGGAACCAGCTCTTTGTGCGCCTCGAAGTCATAATCTTCCGGCAGAACCTTTGCACGAACCAGCTCCTCACTCAGAATCTGCACGAAGTCCAGCAGGTTTTCTGGATTCTGATTGCCGATGTTATAAACGGCATACGGCGGAATCGGCAGACCATCTTCACCGTTTTTCTTGTCCGGAGCCTTCTTCATCACACGGACAACGCCCTCAACGATGTCATCCACATAAGTAAAGTCACGCTTGCAGTTGCCGTAGTTGAAGATCTTGATGGTTTCGCCCTTCACCAGCTTATTGGTAAAGCCGAAGTAGGCCATGTCAGGGCGGCCTGCCGGACCATATACGGTGAAGAAGCGCAGACCAGTGGAAGGAATGTTATAGAGCTTCGAATAGGCATGAGCCATCAACTCGTTAGATTTCTTAGTAGCTGCATAAAGGGAAACCGGATTGTCAACCTTGTCATCCGTGCTATACGGAACTTTCTTATTAGAACCGTAGACAGAGGAAGAAGACGCATAAACCAGATGCTCCAGACTCTCACAATGACGGCAGGCTTCGAGGATATTAAAGAAGCCGACCAAGTTAGATTCCACATAAGCATCCGGGTTGGTGATGGAGTAGCGCACACCAGCCTGTGCCGCAAGGTTAACTACCACAGACGGCTTGTACTTCTCGAACAGCTCCGTAATCAGTTCCTTATCAGCGATGTTGCCTTTGACAAAAGTAAATGTGGGATACTTGGCCAGCTCATTCAAGCGGAATTCTTTCAGTGCCACGTCGTAGTAGGCATTCATATTATCAATACCAATTACCGTAGCTGAAGGAGCCTCCTGATAAATTCGTTTCACAAGGTTGGAGCCTATGAAACCGGCCGCACCTGTGACTAAAATCGTTTTATTATCTAAAGTAACTGTGCTCATATGTATTCCTCCATTTTTGTTAACTACCAAATCTATGTACACATCTGCTCTTCACAGATAGTATTTCTTTTTTATAAGCCCTGTGTCATATCACACACTCACCCGAATCTCCCCATCCTCTTTCTTCACATCAAACACAAGCGGATGCTCCTTCCCCCACTTTGGATCTTCCTTCTCCTTCTCATTCCATTCCTTCCATTTCTGAATGAAACCATTGTGGATCAGATTCTCTGCCGCGAGTCTTGCCTGCACCGCTTCGTCATAATTATCAAAAAGACCAACATAATAGCGTTTTCCCTTGAATCCGATATCCACACGATACCGATTACAATTCTTCAACTGGAAAACGCCACGAAAACCACTCATGTTATCTTTTCTGCTTTTTCTTTTTTCTAGTACTTCAACACAGGTTCCGTCTACGAGATGTCGTCTCTGCGCAATTTCCTGACGGTTCTTCTTTTGTAAACAACCGCAGCTATGATAATTACCATGCACAAGACCTGCTGCCGTCACGTCAACTTCATTTCCGCAATCACAGACACAATGCCAATAAACGGAGCCCCGTTTATCTCTTTTCTCTGTCGCATACTTGGCTGTCAACATACCGAACTTTCTTCCTGACAGATCTGCTGGTCTTCTTCCCATAAGCCTTCACCCTTTTTGCAAAAATTTCGTAGAGTAGATTACTCTACGAAATACGCTTTTTCTTTAAATTGTTTCAAATCTTAGTATAATTATCATATATAGTCTACTCTTTTCAAACATTTCTGTCAATGTGTATACGTTCATTTCATGAATTTATACAATCTCTTAGCAAAAAAAGTCGAAAAACAGACACTTTCGTCATTTTAATCTCCTTTTTTGAATGGATTTTTATCTATTCGCCGTCAAATTTATGGTCAATTGTCAGTCAATTTCCAAGCTATCAGATCAGAAAATTAAAAATAATTATCTTATTTTAGCTAAGTCACTTCGTATTTTTATAATCACATGTATTTAAAAATTAATTATAATTACAATTTTACAGCATTTATTTACCGTCAATTTTTTGGTCAGACACCTGAAAACCATTGATTTCCAAGGCTTTCCGTAAAAATTCGTAGAGTAATCTACTCCACGAAATACGCTTTCTTTTTCTATTCCAAACTTTTCTCTTTTTCCCCATACACCTCAAAGAAACTGCCCCGGATTATAAATACAATTATTTCCACACGGCTGACCATCAAATATTTTCTTATTCAATTGATCGATATATCTCCCTGTCTCTTTTTCTTCTCTTTGATTCTCCTCCAGAACCCCCAACGCAGCCTTCAGATTCCGAATATCCCGGATCATATCTTCCACATAATTTCCTCGTCCTACCAGTTTCAGATGGGTAATCCCTGCCGCCTCCAGCTGTGGCAGCGCACACAGAGCACATCCACTCTTCCCACAGAGATATTGTTGCTCTTGTTGCTCTTCTATCTCCAATGTTCTTTTTCTCACTCGTTCCATACGCTCTTCCATCTCAGCATCTCCCCAGTAAGTCGTCCTACACAGATAACCCATCTCGTCACAATGAAGGGAATTGCAGAATGCTCCTGTGAACTGACACAATTCGTTCAATGCAAAGGCCTCGAATTCCAGTTTTTCTGCATTTACAGCTTCTATCATCTGCCGCATCGATGCAACTGTATTTTTCCTGTGGAAGATGATCCGGCCGATTCCCATTTCCCGGAAAACTTTGATTGCCTCCCGGTTCATTTCTCCGGCTTCACCGCTAAGATGGATCTTACAGGATATGCCTTTCTGTCTCAGGTACAAAATCAATGCCGGATCGGCAAGGATGAAGCTGTCGAATCCGATTTTCATACACTGTTTCACAATGTCTGCAATCTCTTCATATTGTTCCGGAATATAATAGAGGGAATTCATCGCGATATGTACCGGCTTTCTGTACTTCCGGATCATTGCTGAGAGGATCTCTAATTCACTGAAAGAACCAAGCTGCACATTATAAGCCAGCACTTCCCTGCGGTTCAGTGGAAGTACGGTTCCGTATTTTTTTGTCCAGTTATATGGCACATATCCGCAGAACAATTCGTCTGCTCCTGCCAGGACATATGGAATATATTCATCCACAGAGCCAAGTCCTGCAACAATTTTCATCCTTCGCTCTGCTTTTTCTTTTTCATTCTGTTTTCTTTTCTGTGTCTCCATTCTTCCATCATCCTTCTGTTTTTCACATTTCACAATAGATTGACCACAAGGCGGTTCCATTTTATTCCGAGTTCTCTCTTCAACTGCTCCGGTTCATCCAGCAGATGTTTATCCAATGCGAACAGACTGTTGTATTTTCCCTTCATATATAAATGCTTTGGATAGAAGAAGCTATGTTCCAGACACGGTGCCGGACATTCTTGTCTCTCCCTTTGTTTTCCACGTTCACCGTGTTCCAGTACAGCGCAAAGTGTACAATAGCTCGACGTATTTGTCTGATAGAACGGCACGTGTAGATGATTCTGTATCTTTTGCGGTATTTCCTGTGTATAACCGCAGCTTTCCCACTCATAACAGCTGATTCCAAAGCTTTCTTCCAGATAGGTGCGATAAAATCCTGCATTCAGATTATTCTGTTCCAACAGCGTCTTATCTCCCATCTTGTAGAACATTCTTGGATCTTTCTTCCGCTTATTTAAGAGCGTCCCAAGACACGGGATCAGATGTTCTGTCCGCTTCACAAGATGTGCCAGTCCCCAATCATTGACTACAATCTCAAGTCGTTTCTTCTCCGCCTCGAAAGTCTCCTGTTGTTCACACCACTGATCTAGGCGTGTCAACAGCTGTTCTGTCTGTGCAAGCCTGTCTTCCCGAATAAAGGAAAAGGCAACGGTCACTTCCATCCGTTCTTTATCTGCTTTCTCAAGAAGCGCAAAGAACTGTTCTTCTTTCGGAAATAGATGTGGACAGAATTGGTTGCCGATATACAACCGGTCCGGTTGTCTTCCCAGGATCCGCGCATCTTTAATTCCGTGCTGCTGCCAGTATTCTTTCATGAACCGTTCAATCGGTCTGGTCAGATATTGTTCGTATAGTTTCGGATGATCCAGTTCTACTGCTAATTCTGCCGGCAGATTTCGGAAGATCTCCGCATTCTGAAACCACTCTTTATTTTGTTCTGTTTCATTCTTGAAATGTTCCTCTTCTTCCTGCGCGGGATAACCGGTCATTTCTTGCGCCAGATGTGCATCATCCTCTTCCAGCTTGAGCGAAATGTATCGGCTGTATTCGACACAGAGCTTCTGAAAGGCTTCTTTATAATCTTCCTGAGCTGTGAAAATATCATAGGCTTGATAGAATTCTGTCAGTTCCCCGGCCTCTATCTGAAAATGACGAATCTCAATCTCCCGATACTCTGCCTGATCCATCTGATAGAAGCAGATCTTGAATGCTTTCGGATAAATGTTCTCCTCTGCTTTCCCTCTCCTGCAAAGCCGGATACGGAATCCTTCGGATGAAATCTCTGTCAGGCGGACTTCTCTTTGCCTCTCTTCTATTGAATCTTCTGTCATAACTCCGGCCAGAAGTCCATATGGAATCATCTGAATTCCTTTGATCCTTCGCTTTTTCATTTGCTTCCTCTCTCTTTTACAAAATCCCTGCTTGAACAAAGAATGTGCCTCGGCACATTCTTGCGCCTGCGGCGGTCGCTTGCGACACTTACATTATACGCCGCAGTGTGCATCCTAAGCGGAGCGTTTTTTTATATATTAGGAAAGCACTTTCCTAATATATAAAAGATCGTGCTGTCAGCAGAACTCTCCGCCGACAGCACGATTCCTATACTTTTTACTTATATGATTCTATTAGATGTTCAGAAGATCACTGAATACTCTCAGGGCTCCGTCTGTCTCATGTGCAAGTACGCGTTTTGCAAGGACTTTACCGAGCTGAACACCTTCCTGATCGAAGCTGTTTACATTCCACAGGAATCCCTGGAACATGATCTTGTTCTCAAAGTGAGCAAGCAGTGCTCCGAGAGATGCCGGTGTTAACTGCTCTCCGATAATGATGCTTGAAGGACGTCCTCCTTCGAAGTTCTTGTTGCGGTTCTCATCTTCTTTACCACATGCAAATGCTACGATCTGAGCAGCTACGTTCGCGCAGAGTTTCTGCTGGCTTGTGCTGTCCTGAATCACAACATCTGTACCGATCTGGCTGTTCTTGAATCCTACGAACTGAAGCGGCACAATATCTGTTCCCTGGTGAAGGAGCTGATAGAAGGAGTGCTGTCCGTTTGTTCCAGGCTCTCCGAAGATAACCGGTCCTGTTACATAATCAACCGGCTCACCAAAGCGGTTTACGGATTTTCCGTTAGACTCCATATCCAGCTGCTGCAGATGTGCAGGGAAACGGCTCAGTGCCTGAGAGTAAGGAAGTACTGCTGTGCTTGGGTATCCGAGTACATTTCTCTCATATACACCGATCAATGCATCGAGCATCTCCGGGTTCTCTTTGATATTCTTATTGAGGGACAGTTTATCCTCAGCTGCTGCTCCTTCAAGGAACTGTGCAAATACTTCCGGTCCGAATGCGAGGGAAAGTACTGCTCCGCCAACTGCTGATGTAGATGAGAAACGTCCTCCGATATAGTCATCCATGAAGAAGGCTGCAAGGTAATCATCACTCTTTGCAAGTGGTGAAGTCTCACTTGTTACTGCGATCATATGCTTGGATGCGTCAAGTCCTGCATTCTTAAGAGCATCCTTTACAAAGGACTCATTTGTCAGAGTCTCAAGTGTTGTTCCTGACTTGGATACAAGTACGAAGATAGAGTGAGCAACATCTACAGAATTCAGAACTGCTGCCGCATCATCCGGGTCAACGTTGCTGATGAACTTTGCTTCCATCTTGAATGTATCATTCTTCTTTGCCCAGTTCTCAAGTGCAAGGTACATTGCGCGAGGACCGAGGTCACTTCCGCCGATACCGATCTGAACAACTGTTGTAAACTTCTCTCCGGCACCGTTTGTGATCTCACCAGCATGTACTTTGTTCGCGAACTCAGCAATCTTCTTCTGCTGCTCTACATAGAAAGTACGCTTGTCTACACCGTCAGCCTCAACAGCATCTCCAAGCTGTCCGCGTGTCATGTGGTGAAGTACGAGACGCTTCTCTCCTGTGTTCACAACTTCTCCGTTGTAAAGTGCTTCGAACTTCTCTGTCAGCTGTGCTTCTTCTGCCAGTTTCTCAAGAGCTGCGAGAACTGTGTCATCCACTTTCTTCGCTGCATAATTGTATGCTAATCCTTCTGCCATCGGAACGCTGTAGTTCTTCACACGCTCTGCTCCGTTCTCTCCGGCCATCACTGCTGCGAGATCTACACTTTCTGTCTTCTCAAGTTCCTGATAAGAAGTAAGCTTATCCAAATTGTTCCAGGTAATCATCGTTGATTCCTCCTTCATAAAATAAAGTTCATATCCGGCTGTCGGGTTCAGTATCTTCTGACCGGCAGACCATCCATTTCATAAAAAACCTATTGTTAATTTCTCAACAATCAAGTTCATTATACAATCAATCCAATGCAAATTCAACCCACAAACGATATTATCAGATTGCTGTCCGCACATCGTATAACCGGTAATAATATCAGAGCAGCTCCGCAAACAGACGTAAGATCAGCTGTCCGAGTCTTAAGCCCGCACTTCTTCCTTCTTTATACTGCTCTGTCACTTCTCTGCTTTCTCCCATCGTGCGGATCAGATCATCCCGAATCTCCAGCACTGCGTCGCAATCTGCCAGGAAGCATCCATTCTCAAAGTGATGGTACAGGCTGCGGTAATCGAGATTGATCGTTCCACAGGTCGCCATTTTATCATCTGCCACACTCATCTTCGCATGACAGAATCCCGGTGTCCACTCATAGATACGGACTCCATGCTTAACCAGATTATGATAGAAGGAACGGGTCACACTGTAGACCATCTTCTTGTCTGGGATACCCGGTGTTATGATACGTACATCAACACCACGCTTTGCTGCCAGTGTGAGTGCATGCGTCATCTCGTCTGTAATGATCAGATACGGAGTGATAAACCAGCAGTATTTCTCTGCTTTATTCGCCATACTGATATATACTTCCTCGCCTACCTGCTCACCATCGAGCGGACTGTCTGCATATGGCTGGACATAACCACGCTGTTGTGCCTGGTATGCATAGTGGATCACATATTTCTCTGGTACAAGTTCTTTTGACTTTACATTTCCGGCTGCATTCCACATTTCCAGAAATGCTACTGTCATAGACTTGACCGCATCTCCTTCCATACGGATCCCGGTATCTTTCCAGATCCATACGGATGTGTGATGTTGAAATACTCATTCGCCAGATTGTATCCACCTGTGTAAGCAACCTTTCCGTCAATTACAGTAATCTTCCGGTGATCGCGGTTGTTCAGGAACATATTCAGTCCCGGCAGAATCGGGTTAAATACACGACATTTGATTCCTAAAGACTTCAGTTTTGTTGCAAAATCCATGTTCACAAACCAGATTGATCCCATATCATCATAGAAGATACGAACTTCTACGCCTGCTTTCACACGGTCTTCAAGTACCGTCTGAATCCTCTGCCATGCCTCTTCGTCTTCGATGGCATGATACTCCATAAAGATGAACTTTTCTGCCTTTGAAAGATCCTCCAGCTGTGCATCCAGCCCTTTGATCGCCTCATCATAATATGTAACATCTGTGTTCTGATAAACCGGGTAACAAGAGTAATTCGTCAGATAAGAAGCGATTGCCCCCGCCTGCGGACTCTCTTTTTTCATCCATTCGAGAATCTGTCTGTTATCCGGAAGATATGGGAGCAGTTTTTTATCAATCTCTTCATATCTCACCCGCATCTTCTTCGTGCTTCCGTTCAGACCTACGAGAAGATACAGACTCACACCTAGAATCGGGAATGCAAGCATCAGTATGATCCATGGCATTTTCATTGATGAAGTCTTATCCATGCTGTAAAGTCCAAGCACAAGAAAGATTGCCACGATTCTTGTTGCCCAGTCAATAATGGTTGCGTATTCACTTACCTTTGTGAACAGAAAGAGAAGGAAGACGATCTCCAGCAAGATAGATACTGCTGTGAAGATCAGCCTCTTTGTTCCGTTCTCTGTCTTTTTCTTTCCTTCGAATGTACTGCTGCTCAAATCTACATGCCCCTTTTCTCTTTTCCTTTTAATAATTGCTATTTTCTCTTTGCATAGAAAGACGGAGAATCCGATCACTCAGATTCTCCTGACTCTTTTAATTAACACATACTATAACAGATATGGAAGGAAATTGAAACAAGTATTTTCTTTTTCCACTGTTTTTTTATTCATGTCTAAGTGCCTCGATTGGATTCATGTTCGCCGCTTTCACGGACGGGATCAGTCCGAAGATAATACCAATCAGTGTGGAGAACAGCACTGCGATTACAATCGAAACTCCGCTGATTGCTACCGGAACCGCTGAGACTTTGGATATAATGTACGCAAGTGCGATTCCTCCAAGAACACCTATAATTCCTCCAAGCAGTGTCAGCACCGCCGCCTCTGTCAGGAACTGTGTCAGAATTCTGCGTTTTCTCGCTCCGAGTGCTTTCTTTAATCCAATCTCGCCGGTACGTTCTGTAACTGACACGAGCATGATATTCATAACTCCGATTCCACCAACTAACAGGGAAATGCTGGCGATCCAGATCAGCTGCTGATTTGTCGAGTTACTGATCTCCTGGATCTGTGTTGCCTGTTCTAACAGATCTTCTCCTTTGTATTTCACGGTATCATCTGAAACTGTCAGCATAGCATTTAAAATATCTGCGGCTTTCTCTCCTGCCGTTGTCATATCATCTGTACTTTTTGCACGCACGACAAGGTTCTGTGGTTCGTCATACTGGTAGATGACCGGCCATACATTATCCGGAATAATGATCTTTCCACTCTGGTCATCTGACATGTAGCGGTAGTAATCTTCCATTGAGTTGATTACCGGCTGGGACTCTGCTTTCTTTGCAACCATTCCAACGACAACAAAAGGCTCTCCCTTGATCTCGATCGTTCTTCCGATCACATCTGCATTGTCGAATAAACTTGCCGCTGTTGTCTTGTCTATCAAGGCTACTTTTCGTCCTTCGGAATAATCTTTGTCTGTTAATCCTCTTCCTTTGGTTATCTGATATCCGTAAACATCCAGGTAATTTCTGTCAATTCCAAGAATCACGCTGTTACTTAATGACTTTGCGCCGCGGTAAACTGCGTCGTATTCATTTCTTGTATGATATAAAGACGCTGTCTCCACTTCCGGGAGTTCAACGACTTCCTGCAATGTCTCGTCTGAGATCTCCGGCACTCCGTCCGGGAGTGACTGATACTGCAGATCGATCGGCCAGTCACCCTGATAGAGCTGTACATTTACCGCGTCATTTCCTGCACCGACCAGATTCTTCTTAATCTGTTCATTCGTTCCTTTGATCGTGGACACAATTGCTATAATGGAACCGATTCCTATGATGATTCCGAGCATTGTGAGCGCTGATCTTAATTTATGATTCCAGATTCCCTGAAACGCCAGTCTGATGTCTTCTAACATAATGGCACCTCACTCTCTTTCATTTTGATACTGTTCAGTCTTCTTAATAATAGTCGTACAGGGTATCTGCTTCCTGTGTCTTTGCGCCTTCTTTGACATCTCTGCCGTAAGGGAACGCGATCATGTCGTCCATTGTGAGGCCGGAGGTGATCTCCAGTGAATTGTACATATTTTTGCCAACCTCTACATACTGTTTTGTTAATCTGCCGTTATCGCCCCGCTTGTAGACATAATAGCGGTTTCCTTCCTCGCGGACAAACATTTTTTCAAGATAGATCGATCCATCACTACCTGCTGCAATTCCATCCATCGACAGATTCACAGACTCACCATTCGAGAGATTTGCGTCTCCGTGGATCACGAGCGTGAACGGATAGAAGGACTGATTCTGGTTCTCTCCTGTGGAATAATCGCTTACCGGTGAGTTGCCAACACCTGTAACTGTCGCTTCGTAGGATTCTCCCGACTGCCAGGACATTACAGTCGCAGTCATTCCTTCTTTGATCTGATCAAGCATTGTCTCTCCGACTCTTCCGGTCACATAGAAACCTTCTTCTCCGACAACGCTGACAACCGGTTTGTTCTCATTCTTTGCAGATGCTTCGTCAGTCGCTTCTTTGACTACACCTTCTACCGTACTTTTAATCACGCCGTCCCCGACCTTTTTCTTCAGCTTTTTCAGTTCCAGTTCAGCGGATCTCTTAGAAAGATCCAGATCTTTGATCTTCTGCTCTTTCTCCTTGATTTGCTTCGTCACTTCTTCCTTTGACGGGAGGTCCGGGGTGTCTGGGATAACCGGATCTTCTGAAATATCCGGTTCCGGAGTTGGCTCTGGTTCCGGAATTGGCTCTGGTTCTGGAGTTGGCTCTGGTTCCGGAGTTGGCTCCGGGTCTGGAGTTGGTTGTGAATCCGGTATGACTACCTGTCCTGTTTTTCCATCGAGGATCCAACAGGATAAGAATTTTGTCGGCGCTTCTGCGTTATCTACTACATCAAAGGCACACACTTGACCCTCTTTTAATACTTTAAGCATAAACGGTGCATTTACGGCTGCCCCCGGTGCGCAAAGATAACGATACGGTTTTTCCATTGTTCCGTCTGCGTCTTCTTTATTATAAGGAACAGAATCTAATGTAATCTCACTGTAAACCTCTTTTCCCTTTAATGCTTCAGGGAATGGACGCTCAATTGCGGAAGACGGTACATCGTCTTTTTTATTATCATCTTTGGATGTGTCATCCTTCGCATTATTATCTTTCGAAGCATCGTCTTTTGTGTTGTCATCTTTTGTCGTATCATCTTTTGTCGTATCATCCTTCGAGGTATCACCATCCGGTTTTTTATTCTCATCCTCTTTTGATGTATTAAGAATGGTTGTCTTTACAGCACTCATCTTCTGTACAGTTGGCTGCTGTTCTCCATCTGCACTTGTCTGCACGACGGATGCCCCTGTATCTGCCTTCGCGGTCTTCGTCCCCTTGAGCTGGGTGATCTCTTTCTGCAGGTTCTGAATGTTCAGGTCAATCCCCTGAATCTGCATTTCTTTCATCTCAAGTTCCAGGGAAGAAAGTGTCGTGTCATATGCCACAAGACGGTCTCCGACTTTCACCATATCCCCGGCTTTCACGTAAACCTGTGTGATCGGCATAGTATCATCCACGTAAATGTCCTGCTTCTGGTTCGTTGTGACGGTTCCGTAACTTGCAATCCCACTATCATCGTACCAGCCGCCGGAATTCAAACTGCTGACAGGAGCTACTTTAACAGCCTTTCCGCTGTTCTTCACTGCGAAACCGATTCCAAGTGCAAGAACGATACAGCCTGCTGCCACAGGAATGCCGATCTTTATTATTTTCTTTTTATTCATCCACACTCTCCTCCGTTCCCGGAACTCCTTCCTGCATTGCATTCTCTTCTACAGGTTCTTCGTAACCGCCCTCGGCTCCTGACATATCTGAAGTACTGCCTGATGTACCTGAATCGTTCTTCACAACAGCTGCACCTTTTTTGCACTCCTCGCTTGGCCATACAATGTAATCAGAAGCTTTCAGTCCGTCTACGATCTCACAGGTTCCCATATCTTCGTTCGTCTCTCCGAGTGTAACAGAACGCTTCTCCAGCTTGTCATTATCTCCTGCTACCCATACATATGGATGATCTGAATCTGCGTCTACAATGTAGTCACGCATCAGCCACATCTTGTCTGCTTCCAGTGAAGTACTTGTCTCGATATAGACATGCTGTCCGAGCATCAATCCATCCACTGTATCCAATGTGACATAGAATGGATACTTTGTTGCCTGATTATCGCTGTTCTCAGAACCATAACTCATAGAATCCTGGGAACTGTTCTCCGGCTTCTCTGTGTCTACGTTATCTACTGTACCTGTCCAGATCTCATCTTCATTCACTCTGGAGCGGATCGTCACCTGTGTGCCCGGTGTCAGATCTCCGATGTTCTGCTCGCTGATCTTTCCTTTGATTCTGTATTTTCCTGTAGAAAGGATACTCATAAACGGTTTGGACTCTCCTGTAGAAGGGTCTGTTCCCTGCTGTTCGTTGATCTCCTGTACAATTCCGGCAACTGTAGAAGTTACTGTAGACTGTTCCAGGCTCTTCTGTGTACGGTTTACTTCCAGCTCTTTTACTTTATAATTGTACTCTTCCTGCTTGATCTCCATCTGAAGTTCCTGGATCTGTGTCGTATAGGAAAGCTGTTCGCTGGCCGGCGCACTCTTCTTCTCCGTTGTAAGTGTCGCGATCTGTGAATTCAGGCTGCTGATGTTGTTCGTGATCTTCTCAAGCTCCAGTTTTCCCTGATCTAATGTCATGGCAAGCTCTTCTGTATCGTATTCAAACAACTTTGTTCCAGGCTCTACTTCCTGCCCTTTTTCAACAAAGATCTGTTTTACCTTCTGGTTGTCTGCCAGTGTCAGTTTCAACGTATCCTGTGCTTCAACCACTCCTGTAAAACGGTTCTGTGTCCCAAGTCCTGTCCCTGTGATCATTCCAACGGAATCCGCATAAAGAACATTCTCTCCATCTGCTCCGCTTCCACCTGTCAGATTCTTCACAAGGATCAGGGCGATTACTGCCACAAGGAAGATTCCTCCACCAATCAACATTCCTTTTTTCTGTTTTGTATCCAATCTTCTTTTTTCTTTCGGCTGACTGGAACTCTGTGTGTCGGATGACTGCTTTCTGATTCCCCGCATCGTTTGCCCTCCTGCTTTGTTTTATTTTTCTTCTTTTTGTGCAAAAGATAAAAATCTCCGAAACACCCGGTACAATCTGCACAAAATATTCTCTCATACCATCAGTATACAGGAAATGTGCCTAAAAAGACATTGATATTTTCTTAAGATTTTTTATCTTTTTTCTATAGCCGGCTCACAGACTCCTTCTGCCCCGGCAAGCAGAATCATCAGAAGCAAATCTCTCTGTGGTCCAAGCCATGCTTCTTTTGGCTCATACCATTCCTGAAGGGTATGGATTCCGTCTTCTTCTCCACCTCTTCCAACAGTGATTGCCGGGATTCCCATACTGATCGGGATATTCGCATCTGTACTGCTCTCATACCGATACTCCGGTTCAATCCCCAGCAGTTCTGCCGCCCGGAATGCTGCTTTCACGATTGCACAGTCCTTTGGCTGTGCCCCCGCCGGTCTCACACCGCGTCCTTCGATCTGCACTTTGATCTGCGGCTTTGAAGCATCCCATCTTGCATTTTCTTCTTCCACTGCCTGTTTGATCACTTTATGAAGTTCTTCATCCAGTCGGTTCAGCTCTTCTTCGCTGTCCGAACGGAGGTCTACCAGCATGGATGCAGAACCTGAAATTGTGTTTACAGAAGTTCCTCCCTGGATCACGCCTACGTTAAATGTTGTCTTCGGCTCATTCGGGACCTGGAATTCTGCGATCTGTGCGATGGCTCGTCCCATTGCATGGATTGGATTAGGAATGCCAAAGTTCTGGAAACTGTGACCACCTCTTCCGGTAAATGTCACCTCATAACGGTGACTTCCTGTTGCCGTATAGATCACCCCGCCCGTATACTGGTTATCAATCGAGACAAATGCATCTACCTCTGGACATTCTTCTGAAGCTTTGTTGTCGTATCCGAACAGATACTTCACGCCCCTTAGATCTCCAAGTCCTTCTTCACACACATTTGCACAGAAGATCAAGTCCCCTTTTGTGTGAAGATCTGCATGGATCATTGATTTCGCCACTGCGATCATCTCCGCCACTGCATGTGTGTCATCGTTAATGCCGGGGCAATAATAACGATTCCCTTCTTTCCTTATCGACAGATCTGTCCCTTCCGGAAATACTGTGTCTGTGTGTGCTGCAAGCATTACACTTGGTCCTTCACCGGTTCCCGGCCAGATCCCAAGCACATTTCCAACAGCGTCAATCCTGACATCCCTAAGCCCGATCTCCCGGAACCGCTCCCGGATATACTCCGCTTTTTTCTCTTCCTTATAAGAAGGTGCCGGAATCTGACACATATTGAGCGTATCCTGAGTCGTCGCCGGATCTTCTTCCTTTATATATTCCAATGCCTGTTTTATTTTTTCATTTTCAAGAATCATTTCCCTGTTTCCCTTCGTTCTGTGTACTTTGTATTTTGCTGTAATAAACACTTTTAGTATATCATATTTTCTTAATGATACCGTGATTTTGCGGATTTTCTATAACAGTAATTTTTTTATTGAACTTTTTCATTTATCGTGGTATACTCTGACTAAAGTTTTGAACTTTTAAATTGAACTTTTTAGAGATTTTCGTATTGAAGCAGATTTTAAATTGAACTTTATATTTTGTTAATACTTTATTAATGGGGTCTGACCCACCGGAAGGATGCCCCCAGAAAGGAGCTTTATGGAAACCTTTGCAGACAGATTAAAAGCCGCTATGAACGAGCAAGGCCTGAAGCAGGTTGATCTTGTTCGTCTTGCCCAGCAGAAAGGGATCAAGCTTGGGAAAAGTCATGTCAGCCAGTATGTCAGTGGGAAGACAATCCCGCGTACCGACATCTTACATTTTCTGGCAGATGCCCTGCAGGTTGATCCTGACTGGTTAAACAATAATAATGATAATGATTCCACACTGTCAGATGTTGATAAGATACAGACATCCGCAGATAATTCAGGAGGTATGAAAGTGAGAGAATTCAAGAAATCATCCAAGTTAAATAATGTATTATATGATGTGAGAGGTCCGGTTGTTGATGAGGCTGCCAAAATGGAAGAGATGGGAACTCATGTACTGAAGCTTAATATCGGAAATCCGGCTCCGTTTGGCTTCCGTACACCGGATGAGGTGATCTATGATATGAGCCGTCAGCTTTCTGACTGCGAAGGCTACTCTGCTTCTGCCGGTCTGTTCTCTGCGCGAAAAGCGATCATGCAGTATGCCCAGTTAAAGCACTTGCCGAATGTAACGATGAGCGATATTTACACAGGAAATGGTGTCAGTGAACTGATCAATCTTACCATGTCTGCTCTTTTGGATACAGGGGATGAGATTCTGATCCCGTCTCCGGATTATCCGCTCTGGACAGCTTGTGCTACACTTGCCGGTGGAAAGCCTGTGCACTATATCTGTGATGAGCAGTCTGACTGGTATCCGGATATCGAGGATATGCGTAAGAAGATCAATGACCGTACAAAAGCGATTGTTATCATCAATCCAAACAATCCGACCGGTGCTCTTTATCCGAAGGAAGTACTGCAGCAGATTGTAGATCTCGCAAGAGAGCACCAGCTGATCATTTTCTCTGATGAGATTTATGACCGTCTTGTTATGGATGGAAAAGAGCATGTTTCTATCGCTTCTCTCGCACCGGATCTGTTCTGCGTGACATTCAGCGGACTGTCCAAGTCCCATATGATCGCCGGATTCCGTATCGGATGGATGATCTTAAGTGGAAATAAAAATATTGCAAGAGACTATATCGAAGGAATCAAGATGCTTTCCAACATGCGTCTTTGCTCTAACGTTCCGGCGCAGTCCATTGTGCAGACAGCTCTCGGCGGACACCAGAGTGTAAATGATTATATTGTTCCGGGTGGACGTATTTACGAGCAGCGTGAATATGTTTACAAGGCTCTGACGGATATTCCGGGAATCAGCGCAGTAAAACCGCAGGCTGCATTTTATATGTTCCCGAAGATTGATACGAAGAAGTTCAATATCGTGAATGATGAGAAATTTGCTCTTGATCTGCTTCGTGACAAGAAGATCCTGATCGTTCAGGGAAGTGGATTTAACTGGCATCAGCCGGATCATTTCCGCGTGGTTTATCTGCCGCGTATTGAAGTACTGAAAGAGGCAGTTGGTAAGATTGGGGAGTTCCTGCAGTATTATAGACAGTAGGAATTCAAAAAATGAGCTTTGGAAAGCCAAAACTTTCCAGAGCTCATTTTTTTCAGATCGAGGGCGAAACCCAACTCTATCCAAGCAGTTCTCTTACCATCTCTGCATCAAATTCAACTTTCTCCACATGATTCACTTCAATCTGATACAGTGCATTCGCTGCGATGTGTTCTGCTGCCTGTTCCAGATCACGGATTCCTGATGTATTGGAGTAAAGTTCAATCACTTCATTGAGTGCCTCATCTGTCATAATGCACTCTTCTGCCTTCAGGCTCATGCGTTTCAGCACCTTCGGAAGTGCGAATTTGGAGAAGATTACTTTCTTCTCTTCCGGTGTATAATCCGGGATATCGATGACAGCGAAACGGGACATGAGCGGTGCACTGATCTGATCCTTGTCATTCGCTGTAGCGATTGGATATACACCAACGGTAGGAATCATACACTCCATGTAATTGTCTGTAAATCCAAGGTTATCCAGCAGTGTAAGTAAAACATCTGCCGGGTTTCCGTTTCCCTTTCCGGATGCCGCCTTATCCAGCTCATTAATAATGAATACCAGATTGGATTCCCTGCCATGGAGAATGCTTCCATGATAATACCTGGCTTTGCGTTCGAATAGATTCTTGAACTTCCTGTCAGCTGTTCCGGATCGTTAATGGAACTCATATCCAGTGTTGTCCAAGGAAGTTTAAGGATTCTTGCAACGGCATAAGCAATCTGGGATTTACCTGTTCCGGCCGGTCCGACAAGCAGAAGGCCGTACGCCGGAAGTGTGTGTGTACGGTTAATCTGAATGATCGTCTCTATGATTCTCTGCTTTACTTTCTCCATTCCATACAGTTCTTCATCCAGAATTCTTCTCGCTTCATCCGGATCGATTGCTTCAAAGTAATTGCTCTTCCACTGAATATTCATCATAATAGATAGTGCTCTCTGTGCATGACGGCGCTCTTCCTGAGAAACCTCGTGAGAGCGTGCAACTGCAAGATTTCTTCTTGCCCACAGACGAATGTTATCCGGAAGTGTACGTCCTGCGCACGTCATAAAGTCTGTAATACTCTGAATACTTGTAAGCTTCATGTCATCTCCGGACTCTTCCTGCTCGTCATCATTGATCTCTTCTTTTGGCGCATCACTTGCAAACAGCCGCTCGATCATAAACTGAAGGAAACCGTCCTCAGCAGATAATTTTGTTCCGCCTCCAAATGCGATCTCACGGATTCTGTAAACGGCATAACCATCCGGCTTATTTTCTCCGGAAAGACGTACGTTAATGTGATTTTCTCCAAGCCATTTTAAAAGACTGACAAAACGTGCATCCACTTTCAGGATATCTGCGCTGCATGTTCCGTCCTTTTCATCAAACTCAAATGCGGTCTGCTTATTCTGATTGGTAAATACACCGCAGGAATGATGATTCCACTTCCGGTTCTGGTTATCCAGAACAAGAATCGGACACTCCGGTGTCGCATGGTCTTCGTTGGAACAAAATGTTGTATAAGTACACTGAACTTCTTTCTTATCTTCCGGTGCACTGTTAAAGTCAAATACTGGCATACTTTCATCTCCTCATGTTTTGTTTTCAGAAACATTACTATTCTACCACAAACTTTTTGAAAGAAAAAGGAAGAATATTATGCATATTCCAGGTTTATTTCTATCGAATATCTTAAGATATCCTAAAACTTGGCTACATTTCTTGTAACTTGTATCTTTTTATGCTACGATACTTTTCAGAAGGATCTTGTCAACTTCTGACATTTTTCGAACTAATTCATGCAAAGGAGAATCTTCTATGAAAATCTGTCCAAAATGTAATTCACTCTGCGAAGACAGTGCTTCTTTCTGTCAGGAATGTGGTGCTCCGCTTCCTGCTCCTAATGATAATGCTCATACACAGGAGAATCAAAAGCAGCAGGAAAGCCAGTTCCAGCAGAATGCATATTACCAGAATGCATACCAGAACAACTATAATCAGAACAATTATTACCGGAACGGGGCAACTGCAGGCATTATGCCACGTAATCTTGTGCTTGCAATTGTTTTTTCTTTTCTCACTTGCGGCATCTACAGTATCTACTGGATGATCAAGCTGAATGATGAGGTGAATCAGCTGGCCGGAGAGCCACAGGCAACAAGCGGAGGCATGGTATTCCTATTTTCTTTGATCACCTGTGGAATCTATGGTATTTACTGGGCTTATAAGATGGGAGAACGCTGTGACCGCATCAGAGGAATACAGGGGAATTCTTCTATTCTCTACCTGGTTCTCTCGATTTTAGGGTTAGATATTGTATATTTCTGCTTATTGCAGGATATGATCAACAAAGAGGTGGCTTAACGCAAAGAGGATACATGGAAATTCTTGTTACACACAAGTTTTCTATGCATCCTCTTTCTTCTACATTTCTATCACATCATACATGGAAACATCCACCGCCAATAAATTCTCTCAAAAGCGAATTCGTTGGCACATTGTCATTTCCGATTCCTACGAAATAATCCAGGAATTTCAACAACCGCTTTGCTTCAACATATTCCGGAGAGTCTTTGCTTACGCCAAGAAGCAACGGCTCCACATACTGTTTCAACACTGCCAGTTCATAGATCAGGGAAGAGTTAAACATCACATCTGCATATTCCTGATATGGGAAAATATTCTTTTCTTCTCCTCTTCTCACTGACGGCCACATTGAGATGGTCTTCGTCGCCGATGCCCCTCTTGTTCTTGCATCCCTGACAAGTCTTCGGATCAAACGTCCGTCCGTAGACGGAATCCGGTTATGCTCATCAATATTCAGCTGTGTTAATGCACTGATATAGATCCTGAATTTCCGGTCATCACATAACTGTTCTGTCAGCTTCGGATTCAGACAATGGATTCCTTCGATTACAAGGATATCATTTTCACCGAGTTTCTTTGGCTTTGTTTCAAAATTCCGCTTACCGGTCTTAAAGTCAAAAACCGGAAGATAGACTTCCTCGCCTGCCAGCAGATTGCTCATGTCCTCATTGAACTTTTCCACGTCGATTGCTTCAATGCATTCGAAATTATAATTTCCATCCTCGTCTTTCGGTGTTTTCTCCCGATCCACGAAATAATTATCTACAGAAATCGGATGTGGATGAAGCCCGTTCACTCTGAGCTGAATGGATAAGCGATGTGAAAATGTTGTCTTGCCGGAAGAGGAAGGTCCCGCGATCAGAACAAACTTTACCCCCGGGCGATCTGCGATCTGCTTTGCGATCTCTCCGATCTTGCGCTCCTGGAATGCCTCCTGCACAAGAACAATCTCTCGCATATCATCCTGCGTAATCATGTCATTGAGCGCACCGACGGTATCAATCCCCTGCTGGTCTCCCCATCTCACAGACTCACTGAGTACACGAAACAGCTTATCCTTTGGCACAAATAAAGGGACTTTCTCCGGTTCGTCTTTCAGCGGCATCTGAAGTACGATTCCGCCCTGATACAGATACAATGCAAAATACTTCAAATCTCCTGTATCCGGCATCATATAACCATAATAATAGTCACGGAATTCATTCATGGCATACAGATTCACGTGGGAACTTCTCCGATACCGGAACAGGCGTTCTTTATCAAACATTCCATATCGATGGAATAATTCCACTGCCTCTTCTGTATGGATCAACTCTTTTGTGATCGGAAGTCTCTGCTGTACAAGTTCATACATGCGTTCTTCAACTTTCCATTGGAATTCCATTCCCACATGATCGATTCCTTCCACCGTACAGTAAAATCCTGCACCGAGCGAAAAATGAATCCTTACCCGCACCTGCTGCGGACACTCATGGCCAATCACATCGTGTACTGCCTTAATGAAAAGAAAGCAGACACTTCTTCGATACGTGTCATACCCCGCCGTATCCTGTGTTGTAATAAATTGCAGCGTACAGTCTCCGGAAACCTGTTTTCTAAGTTCTTGCAGACGATGTCCATCCAGCATCACAAGTGCGATCTGATGTTTATACTCTTTCTGAAAATCCTTCGCGATCTCCTGATAAGACGTCCCCTTCTCATAAAGATACTCTTTTCCGCTTATCGTAACCTTACATTTCTGACTTTCCAACTCCTCAGCCACCTCCACTGTCTTTGTGAACTGCTTTCTTCCCACAGCTGCCCTGCTGAACATTATTATGCGTTCACTTCTGATTATATGATCTGGAATGGATGCTCGATTGGATCTGTAAGTACATCCAGCACCGGAAGCTTCTTCTCGAAGAACTGCTTCATATCTTCAATAAAAATATATTCTGTGCCATAATGTCCTGCATCAATCACTGCAAGCCCCTGCTCTACTGCATCAATTCCATCATGATGACCGATATCTCCTGTTACAAGAACATCTGCCCCCTTCTCAAGCGCAACTGCAATCGAGCTCTTTCCTGATCCCGGAGAAATTGCAAGACGGTGTACCTTCTTCTGCATATCTCCAAAAACCTTCAGGCTTCCAAGATCAAGTCTGTGTTTCACATAAACACAGCACTCTTCCAGTGTCATCTCTTTCTCCAGATTACCGATTCTTCCGATTCCTTCCGGATGACCTTCTTCATCTGCATATGTGACATCAAGCACTTCCCCATTCTGAAGATCCATGATCTTTCCGGACAGTTCTGCCATACCAAGCACATCATAATTCGTATGCATTGCATAATAGGAAATGTCATTCTGAATCAGCTTCACAATTCTTCTTGTAATAAAATCTTCATCCGTCACTTTCTTTACTGCTGAGAATAAAAGCGGGTGATGTGTGATCAGCATGTCCGCACCTTCCTTGATCGCACGGTCGATCACAACATCTGTTGCATCCAGTGCCAGATAAATTCTGGACACCTCTTTCTCTGAACGTCCTGCAAGCAGTCCTACATTGTCAAATCCCAAAGCTGCTGTTCGCGGGAATGTTGCCTCTATTACCTGTATAATCTCTTTACACTGCATAATATTTCATCCCTTTCTCTGCTTCTACAAGTTCCTGTTCCAATTCTTCTTTTCTCTGACGGATCCGGTCAGAATCTTTCGCTTTCAATCCTTCTAAAATACTTTGATAAATGCGTATCTCTCTTTCCAGATACTCTCTGAGTACCGGATGTTGTTTCTCCAGCAAAAGCTTTCCATATTTTAACTGAACCGTATCCCAGCACTTTACTTCTGTATCTTTGCCTGCTGTCTCAGCCACCGGTGGTCTTACCTTCATCATAGGATAATATTTTCCATCTTCACAGACCATATCTTCTTCCAGAAATTCATATCCCTTCTCAAGAAGAAATGCCCGCACTTTCTCAATCTCTGACTGTGGCTGAAGGATACACTCCTCAAGCTTTCGCACCACTTCCTCTCCTTCTGTCAGGATCCGGATCACAAGTCCTCCGCCCATTCCTGCGATGACCGCAGACCGGACTTCTCCCGGCTGTAATGCCTGAAATCCATTGGAAAGTCTCGTCTCTATCTCTGCTTCAAGTCCATTCTCGCGGATATGTTCCTCTGCTCGCTGCAGTGGTCCTTCATTGACATCAAGTGCAACTGCTTCTGCAATCTTCTTCTGCTGTATCAGACAAATCGGAATATATGCATGATCCGTTCCAATGTCCGCTAATTTATAATCGGCGGTCACAAGATCTGCGACCGCCTGTAATCTTTTCGATAATTCCATCATTAATCCAGATAATCCCTCAGTTTTCTGCTTCTGCTTGGGTGACGGAGCTTACGGAGTGCTTTCGCCTCAATCTGACGGATACGCTCTCTTGTTACATCAAACTCTCGTCCAACCTCTTCAAGTGTACGTGCTCTTCCGTCATTCATTCCGAAACGAAGACGGAGGACTTTCTGCTCTCTCTCTGTCAATGTATCCAGTACTTCATCCAGCTGCTCTTTCAGAAGTGTCTGTGCAGCTGCCTCTGCCGGAACCGGTACATTATCATCCTGGATAAAGTCTCCAAGGTGGCTGTCTTCCTCTTCACCGATCGGTGTCTCAAGAGAAACCGGTTCCTGTGAAATCTTCAGGATCTCACGTACACGTTCTACCGGCATATCCATCTCCTTGGCAATCTCTTCTGGAAGCGGTTCTCTTCCCAGTTCCTGAAGAAGCTGTCTGGATACACGGATCAGCTTGTTAATCGTCTCAACCATATGAACCGGGATACGGATTGTTCTTGCCTGATCCGCAATCGCTCTTGTGATTGCCTGACGAATCCACCATGTAGCATAAGTACTGAACTTATATCCCTTATGATAATCAAACTTTTCAACTGCTTTGATCAGACCAAGGTTACCCTCCTGGATCAGATCAAGGAATAACATACCTCTTCCAACATATCTCTTTGCAATGCTGACTACAAGTCTTAAGTTCGCTTCTGCAAGCTCTTTCTTGGCTTCCTCATCGCCTTCTTCCATTCTCTGTGCAAGCTCAATCTCACGTTCTGCACTCAGAAGAGGTACCTTACCGATCTCTTTTAAATACATACGGACCGGATCTTCAATACTCACGCCTTCCGGAACTGACAGGTCGATATTCTCCATATCCACGTCGTCTTCCTCAGATATGATAATGTCATCCAGATCTACATCCACCTCATCCGGTGTATCTCCGCTAATGCGCAGCACATCAATGTTATTTGCCTCAAGATAATCAAATACCTTCTCCATCTGATCTGCATTGAGTTCCATATCATTGAAAAAATCATTGATCTCCTGGACATCCAGTATGCTCTTTTTCTTTTTACCAAGTGCAACCAGGTCTTTCAATCTATCAAGAAATTTCTGTGTAATATCGTCCATGTGTTCTTCCTTCCTTCGCTGCGCGCATCCGCAGCCTGTCTTGTTTTATTTTATCCTTATTGAATTGTAATATTCAAATTCTTCAGGTTCTCCAGCTTCCGTTTTTCTTCCATCAAATGCTGTAACCCACGCATATCTGTCGGGTCGAGATTCATTGTCTGATGCTCAATGCTATAACTCTTCACCCGCAGGATTGTCTCTTGTAAAGCCTGTTCTCTTTCTTCCTTTGTCTTCAGCTCTTTGATTCTTGTGTTAAACAAAGAGGCTGCTTCTCTGTGATCTTCTTCCTCTGTGAAATGATTCAGGATCTTCGCAGGATTCAAGGCTCCCTGCTTTCTCTGCTCATATAAAAGTTCTGCAACCGTCCGATACAGACTTTCTGTAAAATCACCCGGGCTTATGTACTGACTGATCTGATCAAAGAGCCTGTCATCATCGATCATCCAGGTCAACAATGCTTTCTGTGAAGTAAGGATTCCGTCTTCCTTTTGCTTCTTCTCAGATCCCTCTGCCCGTTTCGGCCTTGCGACCGGTCTCGCCATTCCGGCATTCACAGCCATCTTTGCGACCATCTTCTCCAGACTTTCCCGGCTGACCCGGTATGCTGTTGCAACAGCTTCAATATAGTTGTTACGCTCCAGCTCATCTTCGAATTCAAGCAGTCTCCTCGACACTTCCTTGAAGAAATCCGTCTTGCCTTCCGGAGAATTCATATCATATTGTTTCTCCAGCATCTCCAGGCTGAACATGAATCCATTACGCGCCGCATGGATCCGCTTCTCATACTCTTCTGCTCCAAGGTTCTTAATGAATTCATCCGGATCTTTATATGGATCCATCCTTACAACTTTAGCAGAAATCCCGGCCTCCCGCAAGATCGGCACTGCGCGAAGCGCTGCTCTTGTACCGGCTTCATCACTGTCATAAGTCAGATAAACTTCCTGGACATAACGCTTGATCAAAGCTGCATGCCCTGCTGTCAATGCAGTTCCCAGTGAAGCTACCGCATTCGTAAATCCGGACTGATGGAGAGAGATCACATCCATATATCCTTCACAAAGAAGAAAGTATGGCTTTCTTGATGTTCTGGCACGGTTCAGACCATAAAGATTCCGGCTCTTATCAAAAACGACTGTCTCCGGTGAATTCAGATATTTCGGTTTCCCATCTCCCATCACACGGCCACCAAATCCGATCACACGGTTATTGACATCCATAATTGGAAACATCACACGATTCCAAAACTTGTCGTACACACCCTGACGTTCATCCGTGTTGATCAGTCCGGCCTGTCGAATCAGGTCTTCACTGTATCCCTTCTCTCTCAGATACTTATACAGATCATCACTGTATTTGTTCGAAAATCCCAGTCCAAACGCTGTGATCGTCTCATCTGAGAGTTCACGGTTCTTAAGATAACTGTAGGCCTGACTTCCACGCTCTGACTTCAACTGTACGTAGAAATACTTTGCAGCCAGCTTATTCATCTCAAGAATCGTAGACTTTAAATCTGCTTTTTCCTTCGCTTCTTTCGAGTATTCCATCTCCGGAAGTTCGATTCCTGCTCTGTCCGCAAGAAACTTCACTGCTTCTACAAAAGAAAAATTCTCATATTCCATAAGAAATGTAAAAACATTCCCTCCTGCCCCACATCCAAAGCAGTAATACATCTGCTTCTGTCTGCTCACAGAAAAAGACGGTGATTTCTCATTATGGAACGGACATAATCCAAAATAAGAGCTGCCTTTCTTCTGCAGCCGGACATATCCGGAAATCACATCTACAATATCATTCCTTGATCTTACTTCTTCTATCAGTTCTTCTGAGTAGTACATGAGTGCCTCCGCTTAATGTTTAAAGAATACTCTATTATATATATTCGACAAAACTCTTCTCTTTCCTTTTTATTTTTTTAATTTTCTTCTTTTTTTCTTTTTCAATATTATTTTCCAAGCAGAACGGTTTTATATATTAGGAAAGCTCTTTTCTAAATGTAAAAAGACCAAGAATACTTTGTTCTGTACTCTTGGTCTTATCTTACTGCGGAAGATGGGACTTGAACCCACACGATCGCATTGATCACAAGATCCTTAGTCTTGCTCGTCTGCCAGTTCCGACACTTCCGCATTTCTAAAATATTTTTTTGAAAATGATGCGGAAGATGGGACTT
>NZ_QTZH01000033.1:0-35409 GCF_003462585.1 Ruminococcus sp. OM04-4AA
ATACTATTCTTCAAATATTTCTTGTTTTAATGATTCTAAATATTTTTCAATTGGTAAATTTATCTTATAAACTTCAAATTCATGCTGCCAATATCCTTCTTCCGAACCAAATTGACTTATAAGAGCCTGAGCCTCCTCACTATTAATCGAATCATTTATTGTAACTTTTAAATCATCTAAATAATCATTGATTTCATCATCAGACACAGAATATCCCGCTGCAATGGCTCTTTGATAAGTCGCATCGCGTTGTAACATATATTCTACTGCCTTATCTTCAGCGTCTGACTGTTCATACCCTGCTAAAATGTAGAATTCAGTAGCTTGTTCAATATCCTTTGTAGTAATAACGCCACCAGATTTACCTCTTGCATAAATAGACTCATCTGTTTTATCTCGATAGGAATTAAATAATTGTCCGGCTTTCTCCGTCAAATCAATATTAGATTCTTTTTCATTTATCACATAGATATTTTCGACTTTAAGTGGTCGAACGTCCGCATTATATGGGAAATAGTAAAATATAATTTTTGTACCTTCCTTTAAATTTTCTAATTCATAACCACAATTTCTACAATCTAACTGCAGTGTATCGACATTTTTAAAATCCTCATCTTGTTCATTCAATTTATCCAAACGAACAACTATATTGTTATTCTCTATAGATTCTACAATCCCGCTTCTGTTAAGATGGTATACCCCCGAAGAATACATTGTGTCATTTCTTTTTTTCAGTCCTAATAACACCAAAAGCACACCTAAAATGCATAAGACATATATTATTTTTCTCTTCATTAAGTTTCTCCTCACTCCATTGACTTGCTGTGCATTTTTGCTGTTTTCGAGGAACGGTTTCGGCATTCTTTAACTTGTTCCTCATTTATAAATATAAAACAATTTTATCAGGATACGAAGCAAATGTCATCCAAAAACTTCTCATCTCTATATTCTTCCAGTCTTTTTTATGAAACCATATGGAACATATTTCATACGGATACATAACTACTTTCTCTTCTCCTGGTTCTAATTTTTCTACCATAGAACCGTAATGTTCTGAATTTCCCATTAGAAGTTCCTGTGAGCTTGCTGTTCCAACGCCTGTTGTCTCTAACGACAGATAAGTGATTGGCACTTCTTTTTCTTCCTCCGTTGTGTTCTTCAGACATACACTCACTTCTGTTATTTTTGTATCATAATTCACTTTACTCGTATCTATCCCACTATTCTCATAAATTGCTTCCTGTTCTTCTGTGGACAGCCATTTTATTCCATTCGCTGAAATTTTAACTCCATCCAAAAATTCAAGAGATTCTCCCTTTTCTGCTGTCTCAACTTTTCTTGCCGGATATTTTTGATTTATATTTCGATACCCGGCTATAAATCCACCAAATAATACAATTGCCGTCATAATGATGATCTTTTTTCTCATACACTCACCTATACTGTCATATGCTCTTTTATTTGTCCCATATCCATTCTAAAAATTTCATCTGAAACTTTTTCTAAAGTCTCCGTTGTATGACAGGATATAAGAATTAATGCTCCTCGTTCCTTTTCTTCACCGACAATCTGCCATAATATTTCTTCGCTCTTTTCATCTAATGCATTCGAAGGTTCATCTAAGATAATCAGTTCTGGTTTTTCCATGATTGCAGCTGCAATCCCTAGTTTCTGTTTCATTCCAAGAGAATATTTCCGATATTTTTTGTACATTACATCCTGTAGCCCCACTCTCTTTATAACATCTTTCACCTCTGCCCCACTGATTTGTCCTTTAATTGACGCAAGCATCATTAGATTTTGAAATCCACTGTAAGAATCCAAAAATCCTGGTTTTTCAATAAACACGCCCACACTTGGAGGAAATGAAAACTCTTTTCCAAGAATTTTTCCATCAATCTTTACTTCCCCCACAGTTGGAAGTACTAATCCACAGATCACTCGCATAAGCATAGATTTTCCACAACCGTTTTTCCCTTGCAGTCCATAAACCTTTCCTCTTTCCATAGAAAGTGTAATTCCACTGAGGACCTCATCTGCTCCAATTTTTTTACTGATATCTGTAAGTTCAAGATACATATTTCCCCTTCTTTCTTTAAAACAGATCTTTTCTTTTTAAAATTTGATACCCAATTACAGCCATAAAGAAAATAATTCCTACACTAACTGCTCCTTGTGTCAGAAATCCAACATCATCCATAGCAAACATCATCTGACGTATACACATAAAATAATTTCCTATTAAAAACGGATGGATCTGATATACACTGGAAATTAAAATAACAATAGAAACCAAAATTCCAGTTACTGCATTGATTGCTAATGATACAATATACTGAATATAAGTAAGTGCCAACAATGCCACAAAAAATACAAGAACCATTGAAAAAATACGGAAATTATTTTTGTTGATTTCCAATCCCAGATAATCCTTTAGTAACTCTAAATTTATCCCTTCTACAGCACTCTTCGTACAAAAAGAAAAAACAAGAAATGCTATTGCTGTCACTGCCAGATATCCCATACATTCCAGCCAAATTTTCAAATGAATTTCCATCCACCACTGTTTTCTGTTTTTCAGACGTAAGAGCATTTGCTGTTCGTATTTTTTTGAGAATTGTCCTGTCAGTTTTCCAATCAATAAAACAAAATATATCAAATACAAAGACCAGTACGGTGGAATATTAAAAGTCTCTTTTCCTTCCGATTGTGCATAAGGAACTGTCCCCTGAAAAAAGCAGATTACATAATCCCAAAAGTGAAGTTTCCACTCCTGTCCATTCACAGTATTATATTGTTGGATCAGATTACGAAAACCTACACACTGCACGAGAACCAGCAAAAGTACAAAGCCATACTTTTTCCAACTTTCTTTAAAAAATATTTTCAAGTCAACTTTCCACATGGCCTCATCTCCTATCTCCAGATATCTCTCCGCTCAATCATCTTTTCCCCTATCAGTTTCTCGATGAAGGAAACGACAATTCCAATCTGAATAATTCCTAACCACTTACCAGGCGTATTCCATGATGTCTGCCATACTGCGAACAGACTAAAATAGATCTTTCCGTAGTGAAGTGCTTCTATTCCAAGTGGAATTAAAAGAACAATCCAAACGAAAAACAGGGTCTTTGGATACCACAAGGATAGATCTACAATTGTAAAAAGTAACATTAATTTTAAAACATACATCAACCAGATAACAACAGCTACAGATAAAAAATTGGACTTTACAACGTTTCCTGTCTGCCCAAAATAAACGCTTTCCATAGTATCCCAATTGATCAGATTTCTGCTAAAAATCCAGCCAGTAAATGTAGCCATTAGGATAATTATAAAAGAAATTCCCGCAGCATATACCAGACTCTCCTTCAGTTGTTGCTGAAACATTCTTTTTCTCGATTGATACCGTAAGATATATTGAATGTTCAAGCTGTCCTGTTTACATTTGATTACGAAAAAAAGTACAAACGGAAATATGGTCAATCCACTGTAAAGTGCCCCCTGCTGTGCAATAACATAATCTATCGTACTGGCCGAAAGATGATAAAACTGATACATCTTCTTCTGCTCGGACACTGTCCAAAAAGAACAAACTATCATCCAAATCAGTTCAGCTGTCAGAAGCCATCTATGTTTCATCAAAGAATCTCTCACATGATAAAATGTCTGTTTTGATTTAGAATACATCTTCCTTCGCTCCTTTTTTCATAAATACAAAGAACGTTACTGGAATTCCAACCCCCATTGAAACCACTGGAATCCACCATGCGACGATTCCATGTCCCGGCTGAACCCAATATACACTGGAATAGTCAATATGATTTGTAATTGTACAGATAACATGCAGAATCAGCTGTACAAAAAACGGAAAGATCAATACAACAATTTTATAATCTGACAAAAAACTTACAGACAAACAAACACAAGCCCAAATTCCTGCCATCAAAAATTGAAGTACCAGAAAAAACGTTGTATATATCATAGGATGCGTAAAGAAAATCTTATAAAACAGCATCAACGGTGTAAGTATATTATCTCCCATTGTTGAAAGCGGTGCTAAGTTTGGCAGAAGAACCAGACTGCACATTAAATTAAAAATCAATGGAACAAGAACTGCAATTCCCCCGCTCAGAAAAGCAGCAGCATATTTTGCTTTGAGATAATCTTCTCTCTTTGTTCTCATATAAATATTTTTTATTACACCTTCTTTGCAGTCCTCAAAATAAGAAGTTCCAAATGGAAGGCTTGCAAGGATAGGTAGAATTAAGAAGAATATAAACCCTTCCAAATTTGACGGACTTCCGGCCATCCATGTTTCTGCTGCACTATGTGGCGACAGAATTGGGAATTCGTTATAGAAATTCGTCAGATTAGCTCGATATGCGGGGATTATTTCCCGGATTACATGTGCAATTCCAAGCACAGTTCCTATCAGCATGGATAATACCATCCCCTTTCCGCTCATTGCCCGTTTCATCTCTGTCTTAAAAATCTGTTTCATGCTTTTCCCTCTTTCTTAAATTATATTTTCAAAGGGAAGAGAAAGGGGATGCTATTTTGTTGGAAAGACCACCTTTACGTCATCAATTCAGTACAATATAGCGCCGGATATCGTAATCTGGATTATCAATGACAGCTCCGGTCGGATTAATTTCCAAATACATTGCTTCTGAGTCTAACAATGCATCATTTACAACAAAAATCATCGGCATTACTTTTTCTTCCTCTGGTGCAAAAGTTTCAGCATAATAATTATGATTCAATATTCGCGGTTTTTCCTCCCCCAAATAAGTTACTTCGCCTATATAGTCACTGTACTTTGATGGTGCCGAAAGAAACCTCAGGCGTATATATCCCCAGATAAGATCGTTTTCTAGCGTTTTACTACTTTGATTTTTTACAGAAAGATTGACTACAACGTAAGAAAAATCATTTGTAATATTTCCTTGTTCATCTAACACTGCTCCCGGATAATCTGCAAGATTTTTCCCTTCCGGAAGTGCATACCCCGGATACTCCTTTCCTTTTGTCCATGATAAAACTGTGAAACTATAATATGTGCTTTTTATCGCGTTTCCTGTTGAAACTATATTTTTTTCATCGACTCCGAGTTTGTTTGCAAATTCTTTAGATACTTCATCTGGCTCCTCTTCTTGGGCTATCACATCAAGACTTTTTTTAAATTCATTTTCTTTTTCTATATTCTCTTTACTTATGCTACCTGTTCCGCTTTGTAAGAAATTAACAGATAGTAACACGAATATAATGACAAAAGAAACACCCGCACAAGTTATTATTTTCTTCTTCACAAATATCTCCTTCCGTCATTCATTCCCAACATAAACAACTCCTGTATGACACATGTTTTCAGTTATTTCATAACATCCTCCTGTTCCATTCAGATTCAAATATAAATTCTTAATATCTTTTTCATTAACAATCCATGCCATATTGACTTGAACACTCTCACCAGGCTTTAACGATGGAATATAATTCTTCCCATTACCATAGTCATCTTGTACGCTGGAATAAGTCATTTCAGCTGTTTTGGCAACACTGTCACTTATATAATAATCATAATCCTCACCAGCTTCTGTACCAGGCATGTAAATAGTATACGTGCCATCATTCTGTTTCGAAAGAGCAATCAGCGTGCCTAGATAGAGCATATGATTGAGTTCTTCCTCTGATATATTTGTGTATGTGACAGTCAAAAACAGTAATTTCTGATCCATGTTTTCTTCTCTTACAACTGAATCCAGATTATTTACACCATCACCTTTTTTTATATATGATAAATGATTCTGTACCAGTTTTCCGTTTGCATCAACTGCCGTCTTCCAGGCTTTCGGAATTTTATCACTGTCTAAAAGCTGTAAATTATCTGCGATCTGTACTTTATCTACACAAGCTGTCACCTTATCTGTAGTAATGTTATTTCCGTTATTATCTTCAGCATAAGAATCTAAATTAAAAGCTTCTCCAATTTGACGAACCGACAGCTGGCCATTTGTTACATCTATTTTATCTGCATAGACTGTCGGTTCAATAATATCACTCCAGGTAATCATGTCAGCAGTTTTGATCATTTCATCCTCTTCTGTAATCACAAGATTTTCAGCAAATTTATATGCTTCTTCTTTTGAAATTGTATTTCCAATATAGAGTATCAAAACACGATATTCTTCTGGACACAGAAGATAAATTCTTTGATCAAATGAGTTTTCTCCATTTATTGTATTGTATTTGAGATAAATTCCATCATAGGATCCGAAAACATGATTTTCACTTTCTATAACATTTCTATCCAACAATGATTTATCCAGACTCTTCTCATCCATCAAAACAGTATCAACGGTTATCCCTGCTGTATCAAGTGTATCTTTATAGCCTAACTTATACCCTTCGGCGATCCACTCCATTCCTTCTGGAATATAGTTTGATGTAACAGAGATTTCATGAATCTCTTCTGGAAGTTTTACGTCTTCAGAATTCTCATCTGATTTTATGGTGGTTAAAGTACCGTAGTTTCCCTGTTTTTCAAGGTACATATGATAAAGCTTTGTTCCTGCATAAGCAACGGTTGATGTTGCAATAATGCACACAGCTGCCGCAGCCGCTACCCTGCTTATACTTCGGTTTAACTTGCTTTTTGTCTGCATTGGTGTAATGTTTGATGAATTTACTTGCTTTTCTACTTCTTCCTGAATCATATCGTGAACAAAGTCCGGAATATCTGGAAAGTCGTTTTTTAATTCGTCTAATCTCATATAAAAATCTCCTCCAATTGAATCTTCTTTTTCAGCGTTTTCCGCGCCCTTACAAGTCTCTTTTGTACAGCGCCTTCGGATATCTCAAGGATCTGAGCAATCTCTCTTATATTGAACTCCTCCATATAATAAAGGATCACCGGAATCCGCAGTTCTTCTTTCAGTTCATTTACAGCTCTATACAATTCACTGTAATCTCGATTCTCCTTAGGTTGCTTCATATTTTCTGCATATCCTTCATCCAAAGGTTCATTGACGTTGATGCGCCTTGCAATGTTATAACATTCATTGATTAATATCCGCATCAACCAGGTCTTTGCATAGCGATCTTTTTTTAGTGTATCTATTTTAGAAAATGCTTTCACAATCGATTCTTGTATTGCATCAGCACAATCCTGGTCATCTGACAAAATTGTTCTTGCTGTTGCATACAATTGTCGCTCTGATGAAAGAATCAATTCTCCAAGTGCCTCCTTCGTCAATTTGTTACCCCCTTTTTGCCAGCCAGATTTTATTTACATAGATTAGACGGATTTAAAATGAAAATATCCCCTTAATTTTAAAAAAATATTTTTTTTTGCAATTTTCTTTATATTATCTCATAGATTGTACCTCTTTCGTGTAAAAGAAATTTCTTGGATAACATTTTCCCAATATAAAGTTAACAAAGAATGTGCCTCGGCACATTCTTGCGCCTGCGGCGGTCGCTTGCGACACCTACCTTGTATGCTGCAGTGCGCATCCTAAGCGGAGCGTTTTTAATATATTAGGAAAGGACTTTCCTTATATATTAAAAAATCTCCCCTCACACTGAATGGGATCTAATTGATTCCATCAGATATGAGGGGAGATTCTATTTTTTATAATTCACTTGTCAGTGTACTTCCAAAGAAGCTTCTATGTATAATCTACTAACAACTATAATTAAGCGTTCTTCTTAGCAATTGCAGCCTGTGCTGCTGCAAGACGAGCGATCGGTACACGGAATGGTGAGCAAGATACATAGTCAAGTCCAATGCTGTCGCAGAACTCTACAGAGCTTGGATCTCCACCGTGCTCTCCACAGATACCTACATGCAGGCTTGGGTTAACCGGTTTTCCGAGTTCGATAGCCATCTTCATGAGCTTGCCAACTCCAACCTGATCCAGTTTTGCAAATGGATCGTTCTCGAAGATCTTAGCATCATAATAAGCATCGAGGAACTTACCAGCGTCATCACGGGAGAATCCGTATGTCATCTGTGTAAGGTCGTTTGTTCCGAAGCAGAAGAAGTCAGCTTCTTTTGCGATATCGTCAGCTGTAAGAGCAGCTCTTGGGATCTCGATCATTGTACCAACCTCGTACTCAAGGTCGCTTCCAGCTGCTGCGATCTCAGCGTCAGCTGTCTCTACAACGAATTTCTTAACGTATTTGAGCTCTTTGATATCTCCAACAAGTGGGATCATGATCTCTGGTTTAACGTTCCAATCCGGATGAGCTTTCTTTACATTGATTGCTGCACGGATAACAGCGCTTGTCTGCATCTTAGCAATCTCTGGATATGTAACTGCAAGACGGCATCCACGGTGTCCCATCATTGGGTTGAACTCGTGCAGGCTGTCGATAATAGCTTTGATCTGATCAACTGTTTTACCCTGAGCGTCAGCCAGTTTCTTGATGTCCTCTTCCTCTGTAGGAACGAACTCATGAAGCGGTGGGTCAAGGAAACGAATTGTAACCGGGTTACCTTCAAGAGCTTCGTAAAGTTTCTCGAAGTCTCCCTGCTGCTCTGGAAGAATCTTAGCAAGTGCTGCTTCTCTTTCTTCAACTGTCTCTGCACAGATCATCTCACGGAATGCGTCGATTCTGTTGCCTTCGAAGACATATGCTCTGTACGGCAAAGTCCGATACCTTCTGCACCAAGCTCACGAGCTTTCTTAGCGTCAGCCGGTGTATCAGCGTTTGTACGAACTTTCATAGTTCTGTACTTGTCAGCCCATCCCATGATTCTTCCGAACTCACCGGCGATTGTAGCGTCTACAGTCGGGATGATTCCGTCATAGATAGCACCTGTGGATCCATCAAGTGAGATTGAATCTCCCTCGTGGAATTCTTTTCCACCAAGTGTAAATTTCTTATTTGCTTCGTCCATTGTGATGTCACCACAACCAGATACGCAGCATGTTCCCATTCCACGAGCAACTACAGCTGCGTGAGATGTCATACCACCACGAACTGTCAGGACACCCTGAGCAGACTTCATACCTGTGATATCTTCTGGTGATGTCTCAAGACGAACAAGGATAACTTTCTCTCCTCTTGCAGCCCACTCTACAGCGTCATCAGCTGTGAATACGACTTTACCACAAGCAGCTCCTGGAGATGCTCCAAGTGCTTTAGCCATTGGTGTAGCAGCTTTCAGTGCTGCAGCATCGAACTGTGGGTGAAGCAGAGTATCGAGGTTACGAGGATCGATCATTGCAACAGCCTCTTCCTCTGTTCTCATTCCTTCATCTACAAGATCACAAGCGATCTTAAGAGCAGCCTGAGCTGTTCTCTTACCATTACGTGTCTGAAGCATGTACAGTTTACCGTGCTCTACAGTGAACTCCATGTCCTGCATATCTCTGTAGTGTGTCTCCAGAGTGTTGCAAACTTCTTTAAACTGTTTGAATGCTTCTGGGAACTTCTGCTCCATCTCGGAAATGTGCATTGGTGTACGAACACCGGCAACAACGTCCTCGCCCTGAGCGTTTGTCAGGAACTCTCCGAACAGACCGTTCTCTCCTGTAGCTGGGTCACGTGTAAATGCAACACCTGTACCACAGTCATCTCCCATGTTACCAAATGCCATCATCTGAACGTTAACAGCTGTTCCCCATGAATAAGGGATGTCATTGTCACGGCGGTATACGTTAGCTCTCGGGTTATCCCATGAACGGAATACAGCCTTAACAGCTTCCATAAGCTGAACCTTAGGATCTGTAGGGAAGTCCTCACCGATCTTCTCTTTGTACTCAGCTTTGAACTGCTCTGCAAGTTTCTTAAGATCATCAGCGTCAAGCTCTACGTCAAGTTTAACACCCTTCTCTTCTTTCATCTTGTCGATCAGTTCTTCGAAGTATTTCTTACCAACTTCCATAACTACATCAGAGAACATCTGGATGAATCTTCTGTAGCAGTCCCAAGCCCAACGTGGGTTGCCTGAAGCATTTGCCAGTGTTTCAACAACCTCTTCGTTAAGTCCAAGGTTAAGAATTGTATCCATCATACCAGGCATAGAAGCTCTAGCTCCTGAACGTACGGAAACGAGAAGCGGGTTCTCTTTATCTCCGAATTTCTTACCTGTAATTCCTTCCATCTTATCGATAGCTTCCATGATCTGAGCCATAATCTCATCGTTGATCTGTCTGCCATCCTCATAATACTGTGTACAAGCCTCTGTTGTTACAGTGAATCCCTGTGGTACAGGAAGACCCAGATTTGTCATCTCTGCCAGGTTTGCGCCTTTTCCACCGAGAAGGTTTCTCATATCTGCGTTACCTTCAGTGAACATATAAACCCATTTTGCCATGATCAATGACCTCCTAAAATAATTTTTACAAATAAAATAATTTTATTTCGCATATAATATTTTAATGGTTTTATACTTATGAGTCAAGTCTTTTGTCCGTAATTATATACAATTTTTACAAATACTTTTTGTATACTTTTCATACGGGTTAACCTATTCTTCAGGATTTGTAAACACATTGTCTATTATGCTGTCATTTTGCATATTTGCATAAATCCTCATACAATGTACAACATGCACAAAAAAAATAGTTGTCCAAGCTTTATAAGAACTTGGAAACAACTATTTTTTGTGATTAATATACAATTTTCGACATTTATCTCATTTCTTCAATAAATGCTTTATACCCCTTATAAGCTTCATATACATCTGCCTTGCTTGTCACTTCCCACGGTGCATGCATACTCAACACTGCGACACCGCTGTCGATGACTTCCATGCCATAATTTGCCATAATATAAGCAATTGTTCCACCACCGCCGGCGTCAACCTTTCCAAGTTCAGCAAACTGGTATGCAACGCTCTGTGCATCCATTGCATTTCTGATCTTTGCAAGATATTCTGCATTCGCGTCATTAGAACCGCTCTTTCCGCGAGCACCTGTAAACTTGTTGAATACAAGTCCTTTTCCAAAGAATGCAGAACTGCGTTTTTCGAATACTTCAGCATACATCGGATCATAAGCTGCGCTCACATCAGAAGAAAGCATTCTGGAATTCATCAGCGCTCTTCTGACTTTCAGGTCAGACTCCCCTTCTGTCAGTGCCACAAGTTCTGCAACTGTATTTTCAAAGAAACGAGAATGCATTCCGGTCGCGCCAACACTTCCGATTTCCTCTTTATCTACAAGAATACAGCATGCTGTGTGCTCTACTTCTTCCACATCGAGCATTGCAAAGAGGGATGTGAATGCACACACACGATCATCTTGTCCGTAAGCAAGCACCATACTGCGATCCAATCCACAGTCACGAGCCTTTCCTGCCGGAACAATTTCAAGCTCTGCTGAGAGAAAATCTTCTTCTTCCATGTCATAATATTGTTTCAAAAGATTGATTACATTTGCTTTTACAGCCTCTTTTTCTTTCTCTTCTAATGTCTCATCCTGCTCAATCGGACGGCTTCCGATCAGAAGGTCAAGTTTTTCCCCTTCCACAACCGTTGCAGCCTTTTTCTCCATCTGTTTCGATGCGAGATGGATCAACAGATCTGTGATAACAAAGACCGGATCATCTTCTTTCTCACCGATGCTCACCTGAACAGTTGTGCCATCTTTCTTTGCGATCACTCCATGAAGTGCAAGTGGAAGTGTCACCCACTGATATTTCTTGATTCCACCATAATAATGTGTATCAAGATAAGCAAACTCTTCATTCTCATACAATGGATTCTGTTTTACGTCAATGCGTGGAGAATCAATATGAGCTCCAAGAATATTCATACCTTCTGTCAACGGTTTTGTACCCATATGAAACAGCGCAATTGTTTTGTTCATACATACTGCATACAGTTTATCTCCGGCTTTCACTTCTCCACCGTTTTTAATGACATCTCTGATATCCTTATATCCCTCTGCTTTTGCCTTTTCAACTGCCAATGTAACACACTCGCGCTCTGTCTTTCCGGCATCGAGACAGCTCTTGTATTCTGTATTCACCTGTTCTAATCTGTCCAACTCTTCCCTACTGTAAGTTGTCCATGCATTTTTTCTGTCCATGTCATTCTCCTCCTGTTCTATCGTTACTGTTCACACGATGTGCGACCAGCAACGTTCTATCTTCCATGCTATTTCAAAAAATCTATAAAGAAACAGCCCAAGCTGAATCCACAAACTTACCTGTGAACTACAGTCCGGGCTCTTCTCATTTATCTTACCACTCGAATTTCTTCTCGAAGTATGCTTTCAGATCTTCAATCTTAACTCTTTCCTGTTCCATTGTATCACGGTCACGTACTGTAACAGCTCCGTCTTCCTCAGAATCGAAGTCATATGTTACACAGAACGGAGTACCGATCTCGTCCTGACGACGGTAACGTTTTCCGATATTTCCACGATCATCGAACTCACAGTTGTAGTACTTGGATAACTCTGCAAATACTTTCTCTGCGCCTTCGTTCAGTTTCTTGGAAAGTGGGAGCACACCGATCTTAACCGGAGCAAGTGCCGGATGGAAATGAAGTACAGTTCTCATATCCGGTTTCTCTTCTGTTCCGATATTCTCCTCATCATATGCACTGCAAAGGAATGCAAGTACAACACGGTCAGCACCAAGTGATGGCTCGATAACGTATGGAATGTATTTCTCCTTTGTCTCATCATCAAAGTATGTCATATCCTGTCCGGATACATTCTGATGCTGAGTCAGGTCATAATCCGTACGGTCAGCGATTCCCCACAGCTCACCCCATCCGAATGGGAAAAGGAACTCAACGTCTGTAGTAGCCTTACTGTAGAAGGAAAGCTCTTCCTGATCATGGTCACGGTAACGTACTTCCTCATCTTTCAGTCCAAGAGATGACAGCCAGTTCAGGCAGAAGCTCTTCCAGTAATCAAACCACTCAAGGTCTGTGTCCGGTTTGCAGAAGAACTCAAGCTCCATCTGCTCGAACTCTCTTGTACGGAATGTAAAGTTACCCGGTGTGATCTCGTTACGGAAAGACTTACCGATCTGTCCGATACCGAATGGAAGTTTCTTTCTGGATGTACGCTGTACATTCTTGAAGTTTACAAAGATACCCTGTGCTGTCTCAGGACGAAGGTATACTGTGTTCTTCGCATCCTCTGTAACACCCTGGAATGTCTTGAACATCAGGTTGAACTGACGGATATCTGTAAAATCATGCTTTCCACAAGTCGGACATGGAATGTTATTATCCTCGATAAATGCTGCCATCTGCTCCTGTGTCCATCCGTCTACAGAGCTCTCAAGCTCGATTCCATTCTCTGCTGCATAATCTTCAATAATCTTATCTGCACGGAAACGCTCATGACACTGCTTACAGTCCATCAGCGGATCACTGAATCCTCCGAGATGTCCGGAAGCAATCCATGTCTGTGGGTTCATAAGGATTGCACAGTCAACTCCAACATTGTATGGATTCTCCTGAATGAACTTCTTCCACCATGCTCTCTTCACATTATTCTTAAGTTCAACACCAAGATTACCATAATCCCATGTGTTGGCAAGTCCGCCGTAGATCTCAGAACCCGGATATACGAATCCTCTTGACTTTGCAAGTGCTACGATCTTGTCCATTGTCTTTTCAACCATTGTATGTTCCTCACATTCTTTTTTATCATTTACATTATTTACATAACTTATGCACTCCGGTTGATCTTTTCACAGAAGTTATTCACATCTTTCTTTAAAGATATTCCCCTTTGTACATCAATGTTTCCTATTATAACGACTAATGCCTTATTTTTCAAGCTGTTTTAGGTACTTCTCTTTATGTTTCCGCTTATATTCATACATAACTTCATCTGCTCTTTGCAGAATCTCATCTGTAGAAACAATATCATGTCTTTCAGGGAGTTCTATAATACCATAACTGAAACTCTTCGGATAATCACCAGCACCTTCCCGACGAAACGCTTCATGTATATTTCTAAACTTTTCCTGCATGGTCTCTTGCGAACAGTTCAAAAGCACAACACAGAACTCATCACCGCCAAGACGCACGAACAGATCTCCCGGCCGGATATTTTCCTTCACCGTCTCAACGAAATACAGCAAGTAACGATCCCCTTCCTGATGTCCGAAATGATCATTCACATATTTTAAATGATCAAGATCACAATAACAGAAGACTATCTTCTCGCCTGTAGCAAGCATCGTCTCCGCCCGTTCATGGAACAGATGACGATTTCCAATCCCTGTAAGTTTGTCTCTGTAAGCCTCTTCTTCAAGTTCCTCTTCTCGTTCTTTCAACTGCTTTGTCATTGTATTAAATGCTTCTGAAAATTCTCCCAGATAAGAAACACTCTGAGAATAATCCCCTTTCGCCACCTGCTTTGCCTGCCAGGTGAGATGGTTCAGATTCGCATGGATATTCTTCAGATTCTCACAGAGGAAATTATCTCGCCCCGGTGCTTCAATTGACAAATTTCCCTTTGAAATCTCCGCCGAATAACGCTTCATCTCTTTCACCGCTTTATCCAGATATTGAAGACCTTTTCCAAGTTTCCAAAAAGGTGGATCCAGCTGTTCAAGATCCAACTTTGCATTCTCGGAATCATATATAATATCCCTCAGATATTCAAATAATATCTCACAGTTTTTCTCTTCCATAACTCTAAATATCACCTTCTCTTACATCTGCCTGAAAACGGCAGACACGTCCTCCTGTAGCCCAGCAGTCCGTTTCCACTGCTACATATTCCTTTCCAGAGTATAAAGATAAAATTCCGGAAATAAATCCTTCATCATAATTGCAGACAGTCTCCCCAAGCACCGGAAGCCCCGAACAGTCCGCATCTTCCGAGACGGTCAGAATGATCTGCCCGCTCTCCTCGTCTACTGATTCAATACGGAGTACTCCAATCTTCATTTCTGCCATCTTCTTCTGGAGTTCGCCCACAAACTGATCCAGCGGCTGATTCAGATTCAGCATCTTACGTGCAAAAAATTCTCCCGCTTTCCTTCCCGCATTCCGGAAAATCTCAACCTGCTTCGCTCTTCCGTAACGTACCGCAAGCTCATCCTTTATAGAATATTCCAATAACCGATATACAATCACAGGGAGTTCTCCTCCAAGATTCCCCCTGCTGTTCTCATCATATTCAAGGTAGTCTTCGAAAGAAATCGGTTTTTTTTCCTTCATAAAAATGTTCTCGTCCATCATTTTTCTCTTTTCTTTCCTCTGCTACTATTACATTTACAACAAAATACGCTCGTTTCACACTGTCATGTAACAGGTGATATAACCGTAGTATAGCATGATTTTTTTCATGATTCAACAATTGCATAATGTCTTAAATGTTGTTGAGAATTTTTAAATAATACCCCAAATATCACAGCAATGTCTGCAGTATCTCCAGAGACTTGAACTCCTTATCTACATACATCTTCATCAACCGTCCCATCACGCGTCCAAACTTCTCCAGCACTTCCGGCTTCACGTTAAATGTATATAATTTCTCAATTGTACTGGATTCAATATACTGCATCGTATACAGCGTAGAACCGTCAAGAAACATTCCGTCTCTCACTTCTCCGTCACATTCATTACACACAAGTCCGCCCTTCGCCGCGCTGAACACTGCCGGCCTCGTCCGGTCGCCACACTGTACACACTGGAACACCTGCGGTCCTTGTCCGTTGATTGTCAGCACTTTCAACTCGAAAATGTAACGGATCAACTGATTCGGAAGATGTGGATTTGTCAGCGCACGCATCGTCTGATAAAGTAATTTTAAAAGTTCCCGCTCATCATTCCGTTCCCTCGCATAGTAATTCGCAACCTCAAGGAAATAAAAGCCATAATATGCGCCTACCACATCTGCTCTCAATTCCGAAAAATAATTGGATACATTTACAGACTGAATTGTGTAGGAAGAACGACCTTCATACATCGTGAATTCACCGAAAGTAAATGGATTCACCGCTCCCACCAATGGACTGTTCGGTCTTCTTGATCCCTTTGCAAAGGCTGAGATCTTCCCCTGTTCTTTTGTAAGTATGACAACTCTGCGGTCGTACTCGCCCACCGGTGCGACAGAAAGCACCATTCCTGTCAAAACGATCTGATTCACGATGAAATTCACCTTCTTTCTGCTATATTTGTAAAAATGTTGGAGACAAAACCCACAACTACGATGCCTGCGGATGCTTCGTGCAACGCATTTCCAATATCTTCTAATATATCCGATTTCGCGTGTAAATACAAGGAGATGTCCTAGGGGGGATTTTTTTTGGATATGAGTTTTCCTTGATTCCCTGAATCTGCTTTTCAATTATTCCCATATCATATTCTTCAGCGTATTAGCGACTTACGTCGCTAGATATGCTAAAAAGCGGCAGCCACCAACCTCTCAGTCAGCAGCTACCGCTCTCATCATTCTTTTTATTCTTTATCTTCAAAGGCTTCTTTCATCTTATCCATGAATCCTTTTTTCTTGCCTTTTTTCTCTGATTTCTCAGATTTTGTAGCAAGGTCATCATGCTGATGAAGTGTATTTCCACTAAGCTCATCGAATTTTCTCAGAGCCTCTTTCGCCTCTGCGCTTAATCTCTCCGGTGTCTGGATCACTAATGTTACATAATGATCTCCTCTTACCTGAGTATTTCTAAGGGATGGAACTCCCTTTCCTTTCAGACGTACTTTTGTATCTGTCTTTGTTCCCGGTTTTACTGTGTAGAGAACGTCTCCGTCTACGGTTGGAATCTTCACATCGCCACCGAGTGTAGCCACTGCGAAAGAAATCGCAACGGTTGAGAAGATATGCATATCCTGTCTCTGGAAGATTGGGTGTCTGGATACGTTAACCTCAACGAGGAGATCTCCTCTCGGTCCGCCATTAACTCCCGGTTCTCCTTTTTCACGGATGCGTACGCTCTGTCCGTTATCAATACCTGCCGGAATCGTAACTTTAATCTTCTTTCTGCTGGATGTATATCCTGTACCTGCACATTTCGGACATTTCTCTTTCACGATCTTACCGGAACCACCACAGTTAGGACACGTCTGTACATTCTGTACGGTTCCAAAGAAGGACTGGGATGTATATACGACCTGACCTTTACCACCGCACTTTGGACATGTCTCCGGTGATGTTCCAGGCTTTGCACCTGTGCCGTGACAGTCTTCGCAAGGATCTTTCAGCACAAGATCCAGTTCTTTCTCGCATCCGAAGACAGCTTCCTCAAATGTGATGCGGATACTCTTTCTGATATTAGCCCCTTTCATAGGACCGTTGCTTGCGCCGCCTCTTCTGGAGCCACCGAACATATCTCCGAAGATATCTCCGAAAATGTCGCTGAAATCTGCTCCATTGAAGTTAAATCCGCCGCCGAATCCACCTGCTCCGCCGCCGGCACCGCCATCAAATGCAGCGTGGCCGAACTGATCGTACTGACGACGTTTGTCAGCGTCACTCAGAACGGCATAGGCTTCGGAAGCCTCTTTGAACTTTATTTCTGCTTCTTTATCCCCTGGATTCATATCTGGATGGTACTTCTTCGCAAGCTGGCGGTATGCTTTCTTGATTGTAGCATCATCTGCATCTTTGCTTACGCCGAGCACCTCATAATAATCTCTCTTTGCCTCTGCCATAACACAAATACTAACCTTTCTGTATCTCTTTCTTAACCTCAAGAAATTCTACGAAGCTACAAAGCTCCGTAGAATTTCTCTTCATGCTTCATTTATCTGATGCCCTGCTGCCTGTTTTTCTTCTGTCTTACCGGCATCTTTTCTATATTTTAGACTTCTTTGTAATCTCCGTCTACAACATCATCACCCTGGAAACCATCCGGAGCCGGACCAGCTTCTGGTGTAGGACCAGCCTGTGCACCTGCACCTGCTGCAGCACCTGCCTGCTCATACATCTTTGTGAACAGTTTCTGTGCGCTCTCCATCAGTTTTTCCTTAGCAGCTTTGATCTCTGCTACCTGTTCTTCTGTTGTGTTCTCCGGAGCAGATTTTGCAAGGATATCTTTCAGTGCCTGAACGTCAGCCTCTACAGCTGCCTTCTCTGTAGCATCGACTTTGTCGCCAACCTCTTTGATTGCCTTCTCTGTCTGGAATACCATAGCGTCTGCTTCGTTTCTTGTATCGATTGCTTCTTTACGTTTCTTATCCTGAGCCTCGAATTCAGCTGCTTCTTTTACGGCTTTATCGATATCGTCATCAGACATATTAGAACCTGCTGTGATTGTAATATGCTGCTCTTTACCTGTTCCAAGATCCTTAGCAGATACATTTACGATACCATTTGCATCGATATCGAATGTAACTTCGATCTGCGGGATTCCACGTGGAGCCGGCGGGATTCCATCAAGTCTGAACTGTCCGAGGGACTTGTTGTCTCTTGCGAACTGTCTCTCACCCTGTACAACGTTGATGTCTACAGCTGTCTGGTTATCTGCTGCTGTTGAGAAGATCTGGCTCTTCTTTGTCGGGATTGTTGTATTTCTCTCAATCAGTCTTGTAGCTACACCACCCATTGTCTCGATAGACAGTGACAGTGGAGTTACATCAAGAAGAAGGATATCTCCTGCGCCTGCATCTCCTGCAAGTTTACCACCCTGTACGGAAGCACCAAGTGCTACACACTCATCTGGGTTAAGGGATTTGCTAGGCTCTTTGCCTGTCAGTCTCTTAACTTCTTCCTGAACAGCCGGAATACGTGTTGATCCACCAACGAGAAGTACCTGTCCAAGCTCGGAAGCTGTGATTCCTGCGTCAGAAAGTGCACGTCTTACCGGTTCCTGAGTCTTTTCTACGAGGTCTCTTGTCAGCTCGTCGAATTTAGCTCTTGTAAGGTTCATATCGAAATGCTTCGGTCCTTCAGCTGTTGCTGTGATGAACGGAAGGTTGATATTTGTTGTTGTTGCACTTGAAAGCTCTTTCTTTGCTTTCTCTGCAGCTTCTCTTAATCTCTGAAGAGCCATCTTATCTGTAGAAAGATCTACGCCTTCTTTTGCCTTGAAGTCTGCAAGCATGTAATCTGTGATCTTCTGGTCGAAGTCATCTCCACCAAGTCTGTTGTTACCGGCTGTTGAAAGTACTTCGATAACTCCATCACCGATCTCGATAACGGATACATCGAATGTACCACCACCAAGGTCGTAAACCATGATCTTCTGCTCTTTCTCGTTGTCAAGACCATAAGCAAGTGCAGCTGCTGTAGGCTCGTTGATGATACGTTTTACATCAAGTCCTGCGATCTTACCTGCATCTTTTGTAGCCTGACGCTGAGCATCGTTGAAGTAAGCCGGAACTGTGATAACAGCTTCTGTTACTTTCTCACCAAGGTATCCTTCTGCATCTGCTTTCAGTTTCTGAAGGATCATTGCAGAAATCTCCTGTGGAGAATATTTCTTATCGTCAATATCTACTTTATAATCTGTTCCCATCTCTCTTTTGATGGATGAGATTGTTCTTGCTGCGTTTGTTACAGCCTGACGTTTTGCAGGCTCACCTACAAGACGCTCTCCTGTCTTTGTAAATGCTACAACAGACGGTGTTGTTCTTGCGCCTTCTGTATTCGCGATAACTGTTGGCTGTCCACCTTCCATAACGGCAACACAGCTGTTTGTTGTACCAAGGTCAATACCAATAATTTTTCCCATGATAAATTTCCTCCTCTATCTAATCTCTGAATCTTGTTAAAAATCAAATTAGTTTGCTACTTTTACCATGCTGTGTCTCACAACACTTTCACGGTACATGTAACCTTTCTGGAATTCTTCTGCGATGATGTTCTCACCGAGCTCATCATCTTCCACATGCATTACTGCGTTGTGGAAATCCGGATTGAATTCCTGACCAACTGCCTCAATTGGTTTTACTCCAACGGATTCCAGTGTAGTCATAAGCTGTTTGTAGATCTTCTCCATTCCTTCTACGAACGGAGCATTCTTCTCCTCCTCCGGTACGGAACCAAGTCCACGCTCGAAGTTATCCACAACCGGAAGAATCTTTTCTATGATATCTTTCGCTCCGATCTCGTACATCTGGGATTTCTCCTTCTCAGATCTCTTGCGGAAGTTATCAAACTCTGCCATCTGACGAGTAACGCGGTCTGTGAGTTCCTCGATCTTCTCGTCTTTCTTGTCCTTCTTCTCTTTCTTTCCGAAGAACTTTTTCTTACCTTCTGATGCTGCTTCTGAATCTCCTTCAGTCTCAGTTGCTTCCTCTGTCGCTTCTTTCGCTTCAGTCTCAACTTCCTGGGCATCTTCTGTTTCTACTGTCTCTTCAGCTTCTGCCTGCTCTTTCGCAGCCTTTGCTTTCGCCTCTTCAACAGCTTCTTTTACCATATCTTCTTTGCTCATGTTCTCTGTCACCAGCTTTCTACCTTCCTATTCTTTTGGTTCTTTATTATAAATCGCATCCAACTCACATTGTAAAGTCTTCAGCGTCTTCATGACATGTTCATAATCCATTCTCTTCGGACCGATGATTCCAATCGTTCCTTTCATGCCTTCTCCCAGTTCATAAGTGGCGGTAACAACACTGCAGTCTTTCATAGTCTTAACCGGAGTTTCATCTCCGATGTAAACCTGTATGCCGTTGTTCTCCTCACTTGCCAACGTCTCTGTCACCAGATCAGCTAACTGCTGTTTCTCTTCGAATGCACTGATGATCTCCTGTGCACTCTGCTTATCACTAAGCTCCGGATATTTAAAAATATTCGTTGCGCCGCTTGTGTAGATCTCCATATCATTATCGACATGAATAATCTCTGCCACTGCGTCAAGCACATGACCAACAACCTCACTGTGGATACCGGCCTGTTCTTTTAATCTTGCGATCAGACCTAATGTGATCTGATCAATAGATAATCCATTCAGTGTCGTATTCAGAAGCATGTTCAGCTTCAACAGATTCTCATTACTTAAGGTTTCTCCAACTTCGATGATCTTATTCTTGATCACATTACCACCAAGTACGATAACTGCTACAATCTGTTCTTCATCCACCTGTGACAGCTGAATAAACTTCAATGTGTTCCTGCTGTTGACCGGTGCGGAAACCATCGTCGCATAATTGGTGTTAGAAGCAAGAACCTTTGCTGCCTGTTGGAGTACTTTCTCGACCTTATCTGTCTTCTCGAGAAGTGCATCCTCTCGTCTGCTGATCTCCTGCTCCTTGTTCTCCATCAGAAGATCTACATAAAAGCGATATCCCTTATCTGATGGAATTCTTCCTGCTGATGTATGCGGCTGGAAGATGTAACCAAGGTCTTCCAGATCTGCCATCTCATTCCTTATCGTTGCGGAACTTAATTTCAAATCTGTGTATTTTGAAAGGGTTCGTGATCCGACCGGTTCGCCAGTCTCCAGATAATTCTGTATGATGGCTTTCAATATCGTAAGTTTTCTTTCACTTAATTCAGCTTCTACAGACATCTCTGTGTTCCCCTTTCTTCTCATCTTTGTTTGTTATTAGCACTCTTTGTTTTTGAGTGCTAACACCTTACAGATACTAAGATAGCACCTCGATTTCTGTTTGTCAACACTGATTGTTATTTTTATAAGTTTTTTATTTTCTTCTTATTTTATTAATAGGATGCTTTTTGGGGGAGGGAATGTGATTTTATAGAAATGTTGTTGACTTGGATTGTAATTTTGTGAATTCCAGGCAAGCTTATAGCCAAATCATAAGTTGACTTGAATTATGATACATAAAATCCAGGTCAAAGACAAGTTTATTTAACTTACACTAATTGACCTGGATTTTAAAACCTGCTATCTATACTATCCCCTGATCTGTCCGTTTCCGAAGATAATATACTTTGTTGTTGTCAATGCTTCGAGTCCCATCGGGCCTCTTGCATGAAGCTTCTGTGTGCTGATTCCGATCTCAGCACCGAATCCGAATTCGAATCCATCTGTAAATCTTGTTGATGCATTTACATAAACTGCTGCCGCATCGATCTCATCCTGGAATCTCAATGCATTATCATAATCTTTTGTAATAATGGATTCTGAATGTCCTGTATTATATGTATTGATATGTGTGATTGCCTCATCAATGGAATCAACAATCTTCACGGAAATGATTGCATCCAGGTACTCTGTTCCCCAGTCTTCTTCTGTTGCCGGGATGATCTCAGAACTGATTGCCTGCGCTCTCTCATCTCCACGAATCTCTACTCCATGTTCTTTCAGTTTTGTTACGATCTTAGGCAAAGCTACCTCTGCAATCTTGGAATGAATCACAAGTGATTCACATGCATTACACACACCAAGGCGCTGTGTCTTCGCATTTTCAATAATATCTGTTGCTATCTTAATGTCTGCTGTCTCATCAACATATACATGACAATTTCCGGTCCCTGTCTCAATTACCGGAACAGTGCTGTTCGCAACTACATTTGCAATAAGTGCTGCTCCACCTCTCGGAACCAGAACATCGATCCAACCATGCATCTTCATCATCTCATTTACAACTTCTCTGCTTGTATCTTCTACGAGAAGAATGAGATCCTGGGATAACTTTGCTTTGCGAAGACCTGTCTTGATTGCACGCGTGATTGCCTTGTTAGAATGGATTGCATCACTTCCGCCACGGAGAATTACCGCATTTCCTGTCTTGAAGCAAAGGCCAAATGCATCTGCTGTCACATTCGGTCTGGATTCGTAGATGATTCCGACAACGCCAAGCGGTACGCGTTTCTTTCCGATACGAAGTCCGTTCGGTCTTGTCTTCATGCCAAGTACTTCTCCGATTGGATCATCCAGTGCAGCAATTTCACGCAGACCTTCTGCCATATCTTCAATTCGCTGTTCCGTCAGTGCCAATCTGTCGATCAATGACTGTTTCACGCCCTTATCTTTCGCAGCTTCGATATCCTTTGCATTCTCCTGTAAAATCAATTCTCTCTCTTCCACAAGTTCATTTGCCACTACGAGAAGTCCTCTGTTCTTTGCTTTTGTTCCCAGCTTTGCCGCTCCGCGGGATGCATTCTTTGCAAGTCTTCCAAGCATTTGCATGTATGTCTCCATTTCTGTTACTCCTTTCATCCGCATGTCTCTGTCAGTTTGTTTCTAGAAATCTGTTTCTATCTGTTTCTGTTATGTCATTTCTTAACTATGTCGAGAGTATACCACATACCTTTTCTTTTTTCTATATTATATAATGATGTGAGTGTCAAAAATAAATTTTTCCACTCACTGATGTAACCGACTTGCTCCATTGCTATGCAATTCTCGCAATCATATAATATCTTTCATCCAGATATCTCTTAAGAATCCGCCATATTTCTCCTTCGTAAGCATCTTCTTATATCCTTGTTTCATGACATTGGATCTGCTGAAAACATTTTCTGGATGTACGGTACAGAGCAGATACTGATATCCCCGCTGTCTTAAATCTTCTTCCGCATGCTGCATCATTTCATATTGTAAATGATGCCCACGAAACTCCGGCAGTACCACCGCTGTATCCATCATTGCACAAAGTTTCAGCTGCTCTTCTTCCATATTGAGATCATATCCAAGATTATCCGGATGCAGTCCCGGCAAAATTACGAAGAACATGGCTCCTACATTTTCATCTTCATCAACAGCAAGATACAAAAGTCCTCGTTCTTCTCTCATCCAGAAATCAAATTCCTCATACGGTTCTGCGACAAACCATTCTGGAACGTTCATCCCCTGGTCTACCTTATTTACAATTTCATACGCTTCTTTCAAGCGTTCTCTTCCGACGCGAATTATATTTATCATAAATAAACCTTCCTTGTACTCACTTTTTTCCATCTACTTTTAAAATTATTGTAACTGTTCTTGTAGTCCTGCAAAAAACAATTCATAAGGATCATCCTCACCTATAAGTACCGGCGAATTCTCTCCGCCACCATTCGTACTGCGCTTCATTGCGGCATAAAATTCATCTCCTGCCTGCACAATATCCATCGGATAAAGTTCATAACCCGCCTCACGACATACAGAGCAGAATGCTCCAAGAGAATCTTCTGCATCCCTTGTCTTTATGAACTGTTCTCTTAGTTTATCATCATGTCTTGCTTTGCGCTGTAATTCATCTAAAGCTTCTACTGCATTCATGTTTTCCTTCTCCTTCTGCTCTACTATTTCTATATCTTAGCATAGCCAGTATCACCTGTAAATCCTCTGAAAATTCTTCAACATTTGTGAGTCGCTCTGCATCCACAAAATTAATCTTATAATTTGGGAAGGTATTTTTCTAGATCTTCTGGCAATGTCAACATGAAAAATGAGAGCCAGAACAGCTCCCACATATAGTAACTATTCCAGCTCTCATTTTTTATACTTTCAAACAGAATCCGAAGTCTAACGCTCACAAATTCCTCTGTAAATCTTCTCCGCTGTCATCGGCAGTTCTCTAATGATCACTCCTGTCGCGTTCTGGATTGCATTGCTGATTGCCGGTGATGGTGTATTGATTACAATCTCTCCAATGGACTTCGCTCCGAACGGTCCTGTCGGCTCATAGCTGCTCTCGAACTCTACGCGGATTGTTCCAACATCAAGACGAGTCGGAATCTTATACTGCATCAGGGAATTGCTGAAGTTCTTTCCCTTTTCGTTATACACAACATCTTCATACAGTGCCATACCGATTCCCTGTGCGATTCCGCCTTCCACCTGCACACGTGCAAGGTTCGGATTTATAACTGTTCCGCAGTCTACGACTGCTACGTAATCGATCAGTTCAAGTACACCTGTCTCTTTGTCGATCTCAACTTCTGCCATACCAACCATGAATGGCGGTGGAGATACCGGTGAGGAAAATGCTTCACTTGCGGAAAGTGGTGCGTTACTGAAGCACATTACATTATTTCCAATCTGACTTCTTGAAATCTGCTTTCCTGTTGCCAGCTCTGTTACATATTCTCCATCGAAATCTACATCTTCCGGCTTACATCCGAGATACTCTGCTCCACGCTCGCAGATTTTCTTGCGAAGGGATTCACAAGTCTTAACAACTGCCTGTCCTGTTACATAAGTTGTACTGGATGCATATGAACCACAGTCGTATGGAGAGATGTCTGTATCTACTCCGAATACAACAACTTCTTCCGGTTTACATTCAAGACACTCTGCTGCCATCTGGGCAAGGATCGTATCGCATCCTGTTCCCATATCAGTAGCTCCGATGATCAGACTGTAGAATCCGTCATCATTTACTTTGATTTCAACAGCACCTGTATCTACTGCTGAGATTCCGGATCCCTGCATTGACATCGCAACTCCGACACTGCGGACTTTTCCATTTCCCATATCACGGTATGGATACTTTTCATCCCAGTTGATCATTTCTTTTGCTCTTGCAAGACATCTGTCGAGTGTACAGCTGTTTGCGATTTCTCCATAATATGCCGGCATCTTGTTGCCCTGGCGTACCATGTTCTTCTCACGAAGCACTGTTGGATCCATTTCGAGAACTCCTGCAAGTTCATTTACAGCTGACTCTACAGCAAACTGTCCCTGTGTTGCTCCGTATCCACGGTAAGCTCCAGCTGACATTACATTTGTGTAAACAACGTCATATGTAAAGCGGAATGCCTCTGCCTTTCCATAAAGCGGAATAGACTTGTGACCGGAAAGACCTACGGTTGTCGGTCCGTGCTCACCAAATGCTCCAGTATTGGAAAGTGTATAGAGATCGATTGCTTTAATATTTCCTTCTTTATCCGCTCCCAGACGTACATGAAGTTCCATCTCATGACGCGGTGAAGAAGCGATCAAAGACTCTTCTCTTGTGTAAATGATCTTCGCCGGTTTTCCTGTCTTCCATGTGACAAGTGCCGGATAAACTTCGGAAACTACAGTCTGCTTCGCACCGAATCCTCCACCGATTCTCGGCTTGATCACACGTACTTTGCTCTTCGGAATATCGAGTGCATGAGCAAGGATTCTTCTTGCATGGAACGGAACCTGTGTAGATGAAACGACATTTAATCTTCCGTATGCATCTAAATATGTATAAGTACGGAAAGTCTCCATCATCGCCTGTTGGTTCGCCTTTGTATGATAAACGCGATCGATCACGTGATCACATTTTGCAAGAACTGCTTCTACGTCTCCATCTCCACATACATCATGTGCACAGAGATTTCTCTTGTTGTCTGCACCAACCGGGCAGAGGCTTCTCCAGTTATCTTCCGGGTGCACAAGAATCGGATTGTCCTTTGCTGTACGGAAATCAAGTACCGGTTCAAGAACCTCATACTGGATCTTAACAAGCTTCATTGCTTTCTTAACAGCTTCTTCGGATGTTCCGGCTACAATCGCAGCTGCATCTCCAACGAAACGCATTCTCTGGTCTAGGATCAGACGGTCATACGGACTTGGTTCCGGATAGGTCTGACCAGCCATTGTAAATCTTTTATTCGGACAATCTTTATATGTAAGAACACATTCGATTCCAGGTACTGCCTCGGCACGAGCTGTATTAATATCCTTAATTAATGCATGCGCATATGGACTTCTGATTACTTTAACGATGAGACAGTCTGACGGCGCAAGATCATTTGTATAAACACTTTTTCCTGTAACAAGTGCAGCAGCATCTTTCTTTACAAGAGGACGGTTTACAATCTTCAGGGATTCTATAGTTTCTCCTTTTTCCTGATTGCTGTGGACAAATTCCGGTTTCTCAGGAATCAGATTCTGAACTTTATCTATTCTTTCCATTCTTACTCCTCCCCGCCCATTTTCTTTACTGTAATGTTAACTGCTGTATTTCTGACTTCCATATATTTCTGGATTGCACGAAGCTGTCCCATGTATCCTGTACAGCGGCACAGATTTCCTGCCAGATATTCTTTGATTTCTTCTATAGAAGGGTTCTTCAATTCACGGAACATTGCGAGCACGTTCATAATGAATCCAGGGGAACAGAATCCACACTGCTCTGCACCTTCCTGTGCAAGAAATGAGCCGAATTCTGCTGCTTCTTTCTCCACACCCTCAAGTGTTGTCACTTCATGTCCGTCAATGCTTGCTGCAAGAACAGAACATGACAGGCGGGATTTTCCGTCGATCCATACCGTACACAAACCACAGTTTGTTGTCTCGCATCCACATTTCACACTCTTACATCCAAGATCACGCAGAAGATTCAACAGGACTGTATCTGCAGCGATCTCTGTACTTACTTTCTTTCCATTCAGGGTAAACTGTACTTCCATCCTATTTCTCCTCCGCATTATATTCATCTAAAATTGAGCGCATCTCTCTGCGAAGCAGAATCTCCGCAAGGTGCTGTCTGTACTCCGCACTTCCGCGCATATTGCTTCCATAAGTAAATTCTGCTGCCACACGTTTTGCATACTCTGTGAGCTGCTCGTCTGTAGCATCTTTTGGGATCTCCCACTGCTTTTCAAGCAATGCCGCTTTCATCGGTCTTGCTCCTACTGAAAAGAACCAGGACTCCTGACCTCTGTAAATTCCTGTTACGACAGAACATGTCAGCACCGGGAAATCTGTCTTTGTCTGACGAATTGATTCATAACGGAATTTTCTCTTACTCTTTCTGACAATTACAGATACAAGAATATCCTTATCTGCTTTTCTGTTTACAAACTCAGAAAGTCGAACAGTTCCGCCATTATATAATTCCACAAATGTATCCAATGCCAGTAATGCAGTCAGCACATCAGAAAATCCGTATCTTCCATAGATACTGCCTCCAACTGTTGCCTGATTTCTAAACTGAACTCCAACAATATGACGAAGGCTTTCTGCAATTCCGTCCCCATAGAATTTTCTCAGCCCCTCATGCTCTTCCAGCTGGCGCAGTGTACACATTGCTCCAATGCGGAAGACATGGTCTGTCTCCTCAATCTCATTCAAACCAAGATCCGACATATCAATGATCGTCTTCACTCTCGCATTTCCTAATCTCATCCACATCATGCCGCCCATGATACGACTGTTTCTTGCCTGATTCAGCTCGTAAGCTTCCTCCAGTGTCTTAACTTTCACGTAATTACCGATTGTTAACACAGTAGGTCTCCTTCCTATCCACATACCTTTTCCGAGGATCGCGGTTCTCATCCTCGCAATTCTCTCTTGTTATCTTATGTCGTTTCTTGCGATTGTTTTTCAAAAGACAAACATGCAAGCATAAAAAAAGTGCAAATGAAACAGCTTTGTCATTCACACATCTAGCAGATTAATGATATCATATGTATAAGAAAAAAGTCAAAAAATCGGTTATACTTTATTATAATCAATTCTTATAAGATGTGCTTATAAACAGGGTATTATAAATAAGAAAGAAATCCCGAAACTATGTTGACATCATTGTACCCTCGGTGTTATTATTTGCTTAAACACGGAAACGTATAGTAACGTTAGATACATGATGTAATTTGGGGACGGCGCATCTTGCCGTTTCTTTTATGTTTATTTACAGTTTACGCTTTCTTGCATAGATGTATATTAAACAGTTACCGTTCATGGCTATTATGATTATCGTTCGCAGGGAACTTATGAACAGTAACCAATAACCTGCTATGACCAGTAATACTTTGTTTCACCATGTTTAAGGAGGATAAAAAGAATGGCAATTTTTAAAGGCGCAGGTGTAGCGATTGCTACTCCGATGAAAGAGAATCTTGAGGTCAATTATGACAAATTAGATGAGATGTTAGAGGAGCAGATCGCAGGCGGTACAGATGCGATCATCATCTGTGGAACAACAGGTGAATCTGCTACTATGACAGAAGAAGAACACGCTGCAACAATCCGTTTTGCAATTGAGCGTGTGAACCACCGTATCCCGGTTATCGCCGGAACTGGTTCTAATTGTACAAGAACAGCAATTCAGCTGTCCAAAGAAGCGCAGGAAGATGGAGCCGACGGACTTCTGCTCGTAACACCATATTATAATAAAGCAACACAGAACGGACTGATCGCTCATTACACAGCTATTTGTAATGAAGTAAATATTCCGGCTATTCTGTACAATGTACCAAGCCGTACAGGATGTGGACTTCAGCCACAGACAGTTGCAACACTTGTGAAAGATGTTGAGAATATCGTTGGTATTAAAGAAGCTTCTGGAAATATCAGCACAGTCGCACAGATTATGCATCTTTGTGATGGTAATGTAGATCTTTACTCAGGAAATGATGATCAGGTTGTACCACTTCTCGCACTTGGCGGAATCGGTGTTATCTCCGTTCTTTCCAACGTAGCTCCGACCTATGTACATGATATGTGCTATAAATTTTTCTCAGGAGATATCGCAGGTAGCCGCAAGATGCAGTTAGATGCACTTCCGCTGATTGACGCACTCTTCTGCGAGGTAAACCCAATCCCGGTTAAGGCTGCTCTTAACATGATGGGGAAAGAAGTCGGAACTCTTAGAGCTCCTCTGACAGAGATGGAAGATGCACATAAAGAAGTTCTGAAAAAAGCAATGATCGATCTTGGAATTCTGTAAGAGAATTTTTTCAACCTATAAAAAAACGATTCTACTTCTTAAAAATAAGACCATCGGCTGAACATAAAGCCGATGGTCTTATTTTTATTCACTTATTAATACTCTCTTTCCGACATCAGTTCCTGGATCAAATTCAGGTTCGAATCCGAATGCTCCAGTTCTCTCGAATAACGATACACAATTTCTATCACATCTTTTATGCTCAATGCTTTTTCATTCATTTTCCATTGCGCCATCAGAAGTTCATGGATCAGAAGTGTACTGACAACAGCCATCTGAGCTTTTGCAAATGCTTCTCCATCATATACTGCACCGCAGAAGTAAGTACTGATGAAATATACCAGGAGCTGTTCATATTGTATTTCATACTCCGGCATTTCTTTCTGAAGCCAGGTATGAAACTCTCCTAGCATCTCCATATAGTGCTTTTCGCACAGATTATCATTTGCATTTCCATATAATAGTTTCTCCGCTTTTTTAAGATAAGACTCCCAATCGCCTCTTAAATGTTCCATCTGATACTGATTTTGGAACATCTTTCTAATATACGTCAGATGATCTGCTTCTGCAAAATCAGTTTCAACTTCGTGAATCCCTTCTTCCGTCCGATAATAATCAAACACATCATCCATAGAAAATATATCTTCTTCATCAATACATTCCTGCACATCACGTGCAATTTCCAGAATAAGTGCTGCCCGTAAATTCAGCTTTTTCTCTCTGTCTTGTAAAATATCAATCAACACTTCTCTGGCATCCACAAGCTTTGAATATAAAAATGGATCAAAGTCACCATATTCTTCTTCCTCGTCTGTTTCATAAGAAAGAAAATGCATCGGCTCTTTTTTGTTCATCAGGATTCGTGCCACTTCCGGGCAAGATACAGAAAGCGTTACTTCCCGCACATCTTCAAATTCTTCGATATGTCTGGGATATAATTTACAGGTTCTGCACAAACTTTCTTCTCCTAATGCAGTATACATATCACATAGATTCGATCTATTAAGAAACACACACCTTTTGTCTTTATCCTGTTTAAATGTTCCTTCCTCCCAGTTAATAGATTCTTTCAGATGCTCCGCAAATACACCTGTCTCATTTTTATACTTTTCCAGCGCGGCTTCATCCGCAACGATCTGCCATCCTGCACAACAAGTGTCCTCGCACTTTCCTGCAACACAACGAAATTCATGATAATAATCAGGTATTGTATACAACATTGATTTACTTTATCCATTCCCTTTCCACTTTAGTTATTTTTTAACTGACATCATTATAGCACGCACTTCCGGGCAGAGCAACGATGTGATTGACACGGGAGTGAACAGTAACGAAATTTTTCAATGTGAAATTTTCTTTATTTTTTTCTTGACATTCCGCACGCCATAGGGTATACTTAACAAGTCGCTTGAGTTAAGCGACAACTGAATAGGGGATTGGTCAAATGGTATGATAGGGGTCTCCAAAACCTTTGGTGGGAGTTCGATTCTCTCATCCCCTGTTGACCGAAGAGTCAGAAACCTTGAATTTCCAAGGCTTCTGGCTTTTTTCATTTTCTAGATAATTCCAATGTAGTCAAGTATGTAGTCAAACAGTAATCATTCCTAAAATGAGATAGCATTTTCAATCTGTTTTTCCTTATTTTTCGTTGTTTTATTGCTGAAATAATATAGTTTTTTGGTTGTACTAATATCACTGTGTCCCATTTGTTCTGTAATAAATCCCTCGTCTACATCACTGTCTATTAAGGTTGTTCCGTAAGTCTTTCGTATCTTGTGCATGGTACGATGTGGGATATGTAATTCATTACATATTCTGGACAGTCTTTTATTAAAAGTATTTCCTCTGATACGTTTTCCATTATGCTCAAATAAATATGTTTCCGATGTATTCAGTTCCAATATTTGGTTCAACGTATCCAGTGCGGTAGAGGATATGATTAAATCCCGATTACCAGCGTCTGTTTTAGCGTGCTCTTTTACAGCTACAATCCATTTATTGTTTTCGTCTCGGTATTTATCTTCGGTACGTCTGATTTTAATAATACGTCCGTGTAAGTCTTCTTTCTTTAGAGTGCTTAGTTCACCGACACGTAAACCTGTCTGAAATGTAAGCAGAATACCAAGATTATAAATATCCGGCTTTGCTTTCAGACGTTGAATAACTACGGGAATTTCATCTTCCATAAACACTTCTTTCTGCTTGTCTATAATCTTCCGTTTAAAAAGATTATTCGGCAGTTCCAAATCTCCAAAAAATTCAGTGATACTGATAGCAGTATACTTTTTCTTCTTACCGTATTTGAAGATACCACGAATCAATGTCCGCAGTCCGGCATATGCCTTTCTGGTAAGCGTAAGGTCACGAATGGTGCATTTGATAAATATTTCCAAATCGTCCTCTGTGATATTTTTAAATTTCTTTTTGGTAATTGAAACAGAAGTGTAGTGGAAAAATCTTTTGTAATCGTTCACGTATCTGTCATAAGACGCTTTTTGTATCTCGCCGAAATCCAGTTTGCGATTTATCCATTCATAGAAAACATCATCAATATAAATTTCTTCCTGTAAAGCCTTATAGAACTCCACAATGATATTTTCCAGTTCTTCACGGGTATTTCTACGTCTGTAAAGTCGGTTTCCGTCTTGTTGTGGAAGATACGTGGAATAAATTTCTTTTCCCGATTTGTCTGTTGTTACTGTAATTGCGTAAACATGCTGAGCAAGTATTTCCTTTTTTTCCATATCTTCTATATCATTCAGCATGGTATCTAAAGAGATTATACCTGTTTGGATTGCGTAATTCAATAAATCTGTATCGTCATAAGCGTTGGGTTCAGTCATAAATTACATCAATATGATAAGGGTATTGTCTCAAAATATCTTTTTTTTCTTTAATTTTTTCTATGTATAGTTAATGCCCTGTATTTTTTAATTTTAAATTCATATTGTCATTTATCTGTTATTATGGGCGAATCATTCAGATATTTCGCTTACTCATTATCAGAATAACTCCTTTCTATTATTGGTAGTTTGGAAGATTTTTTGTAGTCTTCATAAATTTTTATCTGGGTATCATTCATCTTTGCCTGTTCGATTAATACCTGTATATAATCGCAGTTATCCAGTTCTCCGATTTTTGAAAATAATTTTAAAGACGGAGCAACGGAACTTTCTAACCAGTTCCAGATACTATTAAGTGTCTTTTTCTGCGGTTGAATTGTTAGCTTTATTTTCTCTATATCTTGCATAAATAATTCCCAAGGGGGATAAGTAGGATAAAGTCTTTTCCGTGAAGTAGATTTGTTTTCCGGCTGTTCAAGAAAACGGATTTTACCATTTAGTACAGACATTGCAATCTCTGCAACATCACGTCTGGCGATTAATTCCTGTACAACTTTATTTGCCCGTTCCTGTCGGAATCGCAGTTCATATCTGTTCCAGTTCAGGTCTAATTCTTTGCCAAATTTTTCTGCCTGTTCGTACCCTTTTTCATAGAAAACAATTCGGAAATCACTGTTGCTACTTCCGAGATAAAGTGTATTTCCTTTATGAACAGGTGTTGATTCACTTAATTCACCAGAAGCATTTTCAGAATAATTGCGTAACTGACTGGATATTAATCCTTGCTTTGTTAAACGTATCAGTTCTGTAATGTTAAGATAAGGTTTATGGTCATCTATTGCCAAATCAATTCGTGGGAAATTTACATGATATTGACAGACCCTTGCGAAGAAATCAAACCATGTTTCTTTATTTATCACAAGAAAGTTCTCATAATTTCTACAGCCAGAACCACTCATTAATATCTGAAATCCATTGTATTGCATTTTACCAGTCGGTTTTAGAATTTTGATATTATCAAATCCGGCAACCAGTTCATGTCCGGCAATTCCTTTCCCTTTATTCTGAAGTTCCATAAGTGAAAGAGGTATTTTAGGATATCCGTTATGACAGCGAATAAATCTACATCTTTTACTGTAATCTGACACCAGTCAATTAAGGCTGTCAGACTGTCTTTTTGTCGTGTTACCCTCCTGTTAGTATAGGAGGGTTCTGAAAGAACTGATTTACTTCTTTCTTCCAAATAATAATCCTCCTTTGCCGATAGTGGCAGAGCCACTATCCCTGTCTCTTTTACTGTCCGTTTGGTACGGACAGCAAGAGACAGGAAGTTCATTGGTTACTATGCATTTTTCTGGGAAATACAAAGAATCCCTTTACAGGTCACTCGTTCTACCAATGTAGGATAATTTCCTCTCTGAACATATGGAGCATAGACCGGTGTATCCAGTTCCACTACAGAATATGGTTCGATAGTTGGGATTTCTGTCATTTCCAGTCGAATATCAACACTGTTACCAAGTTTCATACTTCCAAGATGAAGTTTGACCGCTTCGATATCTTCGGTTTTCTTTCTGGTATCTTTGTCATAGCGGTAGCAATAATCAGCTCCCATATAACGAAGTTCCCCGAATACCTCTTTGATCTGTTCTTTTGTTAATGTAATCTGCATAAGCATTATCCTTTCTCCCCGTATCACCGATAGGACAGTCGTCTAATAAGTATTGAAATCCATTGATATTTGAAGTTTAGTTATTTCTAAACTATTTAAATCATAACATTGAGCAAAACGAAAATCAATATAAAGTTTAGAAATTTATAAACTTTTTATTTTCTTTGCAGAGTATTTATGATATAGTGAGTACAGAATAAATGAATCAGCCACACAGAGAAAGTAGAGGATATCGAAATGAACACGATTGCAGAACGAATCAGATTTGCGATGAATGTAAGAAATGTAAAGCAAGTGGAAATGGTACAGCGAACAGGAATTACAAAGGGTGCGTTTAGTTCTTATCTTTCTGGAAATTACAATCCCAAAAAGGATAAATTGGAACTGATTGCTGACGCACTGGATATCAATATTAACTGGTTAATGGGTGAAAATGTGCCTATGGAAAATATCAGTGCTACAGATAATCAGACTACGGGATATGTATTTTACAAAGAAATGGAATACTTATTGAATAACACCGACACGGCATATATCGGATTTCAGACACAGTATGGGGCATTAATCCCAAGATATCAAATATATGTAAATGTCAGTTTAAATGAAATGCATATCGTACCTATTTTCTTACGGGAAGATCAAAAGAGTATTATCAATATCCAAAAGAACTTACTCAACCAGAATCATATGAGATATTTACGAGGGATTTTTCCAGTATTCATATGACACTTGCCACTTCTCAGATATATTATTATGGAATCAATGAAAAGACATTGGAAACGGAAATCTTTTCGTTTGCCTATTCGTCCGAAAAAAATTGCTATGTAGCGAGTGATTGTCAGCCTGTCTTGTGTGATGAATTTGTCCGTGAAATCGAAAAGGAAGTGCTTTATCTCCGGAAAGTTTCCAGATAACAGACAAGAGGACTTGCAAGGTTCGTGACCTTTCAAGTCCTCTATATAGCATGGTTGAATTGGATACCGTCCGTTCTGTCAAGGACTGCCCTGACGGCGTATCGGCTTCGCCTTGTTCCTTGACATCACTAGGTAGTTATTATTAATCTAAAATTTTATGTTCCATTAATTTGATAATTACTTCTCTTGAAATGTCTGTTACAAAATCTCGTTCACTAGGAGAACAGCGACTAAGTAATTCTATCAATTTTTCTATATCTCGTATATTCTCGTCGGCAGTATCATTATTAATCAATGTATCTATTTTAATTTTCAACGCTATAGAGATTTTATAAATCGTTTCCAAGCTTGGCTTTCTCGAGCCATTTTCAATCTGACTTATAAATACCGTAGACACATCAATTTGTTCTGCTAATTGTTCTTGCGTCATTTTTAAAGATTTTCGAGCTTCTTTTATGTTTTTTCCTAATAATTTGTAATCCAAAACAATACTCCCTTTTTAATTATATTTTCATCTTACAGTTAAAAAATATATTTGTTAACAAA
>NZ_QTZH01000034.1:0-34417 GCF_003462585.1 Ruminococcus sp. OM04-4AA
ATAAATTTGCAATTATGATAAGAAAGGTTATTATGATAGGACTAAAAAAGCAAGATATAAAAGCATTGAAAGTAACTGCTGTGGAAAGTTTTAGGAATAATCTTATACGATTATGCACTACCTAACAGCATTTTATCAACAACTAAATATTTTACAATATTAAAAGTTCGTACAGACGGTATATTTTGTACGGACTTTTTTCTTGTTCTTCTTTTTGTATTTTCCAAAGATATAGACGGTATCTCCGTTTATATATTTCAGCGTATGCGGAAAGGAGGTGAGATTATGAACCCATCTTCTTTCGAGCATATCGTTAGAATACAGTTTAATGCTTTGATGATGACTGTTATTAAATGCACAGTAAAAAACAGAAACAGACAGTTTGCAAGACGTTCTAAGCGTGAAGTTTTATTCTGTGAATTATCAGATACGAAAAATGTTGAATGTGTAACTAAGGATAACTATTCTTGTGATTACATTTCGTTTGAAGTCTTGAATTTTACAATTCAAATATCAAATGAGAAACTTGCTGTTGCTTTATATAAGTTATCGAATAAAGAGCGTGATGTAATTCTATTACGCTATTTTCAAAGTATGAGCGACCAAGAAATAGCCGAATTATATCATGTATCACGTTCTGCTATTTATCGCAGAAGAAGTAACGGATTGAAGAAACTAAAAACAGTATTGAAAGAAAGGAATTGAACCAATGAAAAAAGAATATGGCTACCCTACATTAAAAGTAATATGTCAAGCGTCTGCTGGAAATGAAACTGCCATAAGAGAGATTTTGAAGTTTTATGACGCTTATATATGTAAATTATGCTTGCGTCCGTTTTACCACTCTGAAAGTGGTAAAATCATTATGCAGGTTGATGAAGAATTAAAAGGTCAAATCCATACAGAAATGATGAAAGCAATCTTGAAATTTGAAATCAGAGTAAAATAATCATACTACATGAATGAAAAACGGGAGATACACAGATATTTGTGCTATCTCCCATGTTGTTTTTGTGTCATATCAAGGCTCATTCAATCGTGGTAAATTCGTGGTAAAATGAATAGTTTTCTATACTTCAAAATGTTTGAAAGTATAGTGTTTATGCGGATAATCAAAAATCAGATATAAAATTTAACGACACATATTTATGGGAAAATTATTTTCCTATAAGATTCTGTAAAAAATGATTTTAAACTTACAGTTTGTCACCACGCTTGATATATCCCGGTTTATCAGGAGATGCGATAATACGTTTTCCACGGATTAAACGAGCATGTTTGTCGATTACGAGATTCTCAGCGTGAACGCCTTTTCCGATAACAACGTCTGCACCGACGACACAATTCTTAAGAACGGCACCTTCTTTGATTGTACATCCACGTCCGATAACACAGTTCTCAACAGTTCCTTCGATCAGACATCCGTTGGAAACAACAGAGGATGTAACCTTGCTGCCTTCGAAATACTGTGTCGGGCAAGAGTCATTTGTACGTGTATAAATCGGCCAGTTATCATGGAACAGATCTGTTGCTTTCTTCAGATCGATCAGATCCAGGTTTGCCTCATAATAGCTGTTGAAGTCTGAAATCGTTGCGAAGTATCCGCGGTGGGAATATGCACGAACATCAAGTTCTTCACAAGATTCGTTTACAATATCAGCCAGTGTGTACATAGAGGAAAGCTTGTGTGCTTTCTGAATCAGGTCAAGGAACAAGTCTTTCTTCATTACATAAGTATCCATGAAGATATTTCTGTTCTTTGCATTTCCAAGGTTTGGCTCCATGGAGAGAACACCCTTCTGTTTGTTGATGTTCAGTGTCTGACAGTTCGGGAAATGATCCTTCGCATTGTCAACAGAATGATACATCAGAGTGATGTCAGCACCGGAGTCAATGTGTGTTTTGAGGAACGCACTGTAATCAGCTGTGTAAACCATGTAGCTAGGCGCGATTACAACATACTCAGAGTTGATCTCATCAAAGCAGTCAAGGTTTTCCATGTAAGCTGCAATATCTGTGTTGTAAATACCGTTATCAATGTTGCTCTCCTGAAAGAGAGTAGCCAGTTTACCACGTTTGGAGTTGATATTGTAATGGCGTCCTGTTCCGATGTGTTCTACGAGAGAACGAGGTTTTCTACGAACATAAACCTGCATTACATCAATTCCACTGTTACTCATATTAGAAATCGGGAAGTCGATTACACGATATCTTCCAAGGAAAGAGAAGGCTCCGATTGGACGGTATGCCTGCATGTCATTTACCTGTACGTTGGTTCCTGCGAAGTTGATAATTCCAAAAGCTTTACTCATCTTATTCGTCCCCCTTTACTCGTTTTGCAACGAGCTCAATATTTTCGCTGGCAGCGTCTCCGACAACAGCGTTCTTTCCAATCTTAATGCCATCGGCAACAAGGGCGCGTGTAACAACGGCACCTTCTGCAACCTCAGCACCCGGCATGAGGACACTATCAATGACTTTTGCACCGGCGGCAACTTTCGCACCAGTGAACAGTACAGAATTCTTAACTTCCCCATCAATTACACATCCCTGTGTGATGAAGGCTCTTTCTACAACTGCATCAGCTCCGACATATTGTGGAAGTGCTGTTGCATCTTCTGTATAAATCTTCCAGCTTGGGTCATTCAGATCAAGCTTATTGTTCTTATCAAGAAGGTCCATATTAGCTTCCCAAAGGGAATCAATTGTTCCAACATCTTTCCAATATCCTTTGAACTTGTATGCATATAGGCTCTTGCCGTCGTTCAGCATAGTAGGAATGATATCTTTACCAAAATCATGGCTGGAATCTGCGTTCTTCATATCTGCAAGAAGCATCTTGCGAAGAAGTTTCCAGTTGAAGATATAAATACCCATGGAAGCGAGGTTGCTCTTTGGATGTTCAGGCTTTTCTTCAAATTCAACGATATGTCCTGTTTCATCTGTATTCATAATACCAAAACGGCTTGCTTCCTTCATAGGAACTTCGATAACGGCAATCGTTGCATCTGCATTGTTCTGCTTGTGATATTCAAGCATCTTGTCATAATTCATCTTATAGATGTGGTCTCCAGAGAGGATCAGCAGATAGTCTGGGGAATATGTATCTATAAAGTCAATATTCTGGGAAATAGCATCAGCGGTTCCTCTGTATACATCAAGGTTCGCATCAGCTTTCTCACGTGGTGGGAGTACATAAACTCCACTGTCCTTCGCATCAAGTCCCCATCTTCTTCCAGCTGCAGCATAGCTGTTCAGAAGTACGGATTCGTACTGTGTCAGAACACCTACAACGTCAATTCCGCTGTTTGCGCAGTTACTAAGTGGGAAATCAATAATGCGGTATTTTCCGCCATATGAAACGGCTGGTTTAGCCACTTTTTTTGTCAAATCATGGAGGCGGGTGCCTCGACCTCCGGCTAAGATCATAGCCAACATATTATCGTGTTTCATAAAAAGCCCTCTCTTTCATAATACTACTTCTTTAGTATACTCTTTTTTGTGCGATATTGCCAGGATTTTGTATAGAAAAAATAAAAAAATAGCAAAAATAATGGAAAAATTTATCGAAAATCATTTGTCATTTTTCACAAAAAAAGAAAATTAGGGGAATCAGACAGATTTTTAGGCATTATTATATACAAGTGAAAAGGAACATTAAAAAAATTTCCTTAATATAGAAAGAATTGATTGATTTCAAAGCAGGAGTGTGGCAAAATACAAATCACAGTATTCATGAAAATGGCAGGTGTGAGATGAAAGCAAATGTGAAATCAGTTTTAATGAAAAAATATTGCAGAGTATATCAGGCGGGGGCGAAGCTTTTGATGGCTGCACTTCCGTGGCGTTCACCGAAAATGCTCAGTGGATCAGGAGCAGTGAAGAAGCTGCCAGAGGCGGTTCGAGATAGAGGATTTCATAAAGTATTAATTGTAACAGGACCGAAGATCCGTGCGAGGGGGCTTCTTAATGAACTGCTGGAAGAGATGAAAGAGAAGAAGTTGAAATATGTTATCTTTGACGGCATTTCTCAGAATCCTACGGATGAAGAAGTTGAAAATGGAGTAGGAATATTTCTTGGAGAAAAGTGTGACTGCATGATCGCATTTGGTGGCGGAAGTGTGATGGATTGTGCAAAAGGGATCGGAGCCAGAGTTGCGAGACCGAAGAAAGCAGTTCGGAACTTACAGGGACTTTTCCGTGTGCTACGTCCGATTCCTGTAATCTTCGCCGTGCCTACAACTTCAGGCAGCGGGTCTGAGGCAACGATTGCAGCGGTGATCACCGAGGTTCAGACACATCATAAAGCATCAATCAATGATTTGCAATTGATGCCACGCTTTGCAGTACTTGATCCGTGCCTTACAGTAGGACTGCCACCACAGGTAACAGCACAGACAGGAATGGATGCGCTGTGTCATGCAGTGGAAGCATACACGAATGATACATATAACAGTGATTTTGAGCGTCTGATGTGTAGTAAGGCAGTGCGATTGATTCATGAAAGTCTTCTGACAGCATATGAAGACGGGACAAATCTGCAAGCGAGACAGGATATGCAGGAGGCTGCATTTCATGCGGGACGCGCATTTACAAGAGGAAGTGTGGGTTATGTTCATGCAATTGGCCATGCGATCAGCGGGCTCTATGGAGTGCCTCACGGGCTTGTGATGGCAATTCTGCTTCCGCATGTGATGCGTGCCTATGGCTCTTCTGTGTATGATAAGCTTGCGGATTTGTGTGATATCTGTGCGATGGAAGTAGATACACCGGACGGTATGATCTCAGCCGAAGTTCGTGCCGAAACATTTCTCCAGTGGATGGAAGAGTTAAAAGAGAAACTTGGAATTCCGAAATATCCGGATATGATCCGGGAAGAAGACGTGAACCAGATTGTAAAATGGGCACAGAAAGAGGCGAATCCGGTTTATCCGGTTCCGGAGATCTGGGATGCGCAGGAGATGAAAGAGTTTGTTCTGGCCATGATGGAAGGTGCGAGACTTGAAGGTGCAGAAAAGAATGAATAACCGACAAAAATCGGTGAGGGATGTAATGAATTGGAGGAAATAATGACAGTATGAGTGACAATGCAACAATGAAAAACACAACGATTCATGACATGACGACCGGAAGTCCGGCCCGCCTGATCATGCAGTTTATGATACCAATGTTTTTGGGAAATATATTTCAGCAGTTTTACAACATTGCTGATTCAATCATAGCAGGACAGTTTCTTGGTGTAAGAGCACTGGCTGCAATTGGAAGTACGGGATCCTTGATGTTCTTTGTGACAGGCTGGCTGAATGGTCTGAGTAGTGGATTTGCTATTTTGGTGTCACAGTGGTTTGGCGCGAAAGAATATGAGAGGATGCGGCATTATGTGGCGATGTCTATTTACCTTTCTGCTGGTTGGGCTGTGCTTATGACGATTGGTCTTGGAATTGCAAATGAGCCAATCTTACGTTTGATGAATTATAAGGATAGCATTATGCCGGACGTAAAGGCATATATGGGAATTATTTATGCGGGTCTGATTGTAACGGCAGCGTATAATGCGCTGGCTGCATTTCTACGTGCACTGGGTGATTCGAAATCCCCATTGTATTTTTTGATTATTTCAGCAGTAATCAATGTAGGACTTGATGTGGCGTTCATTATTTATGGCGGCATGGGTGTAGAAGGATGTGCCTATGCGACCGTTATCGCACAGGGAATCTCAGCAGTACTCTGCTTTATATATATCGTGAAGAAGTTCCCTATTCTGCATCTTAAAAAAGAGAATTTCAGATTTTCTCTTCCAGCTTGCGGAAAATTGATGGCTCTTGGAGTTCCGATGGCATTACAGTTTTCTATTACAGCGATCGGAACAATTATTGTACAGGGTGCTGTAAATGTTTACGGGGAAGATTATATGGCTGGTTTCTCTGCGGCAGCAAAGATTCAGAATGTAATCTGCACAGTATTCGTTGCTTTCGGTGCAACGATTGCAACTTATGTGGGACAGAACTGGGGAGCTGGAAAAGTAGACCGTGTACGACAAGGTGTGCGCTGTACACAGATTATGATTCTGGCTTACAGTGTAATTGCGATGATACTGGTATTTTTCTTTAGTAAATATCTGACCTACCTTTTTATCAGCCCATCAGAGACGAAAGTTATTGAAGTATCTGTGCTGTATTTCCATACGGTGTTCTGGTGTTATCCATTCCTGGGAAGTATCTTCCTATATAGGAATACCCTGCAAGGACTTGGATATGGACTTGTGCCGATGCTCGGAGGAGTGTTTGAACTTGCGGCGAGATCTGCAATTGTAGTTCTTGTGGCAGGAAAAACAAGTTTTGCAGGAGTGTGTCTGTCAGACCCGGCAGCATGGATCTCCGCATTGATTCCACTGATCCCGTATTATATCTATGTGACACGGAAGTGGAAGAAACAAGGAAAGATAGTGATGTAAAAGTTCACAAAGATGAATGCAAAATAATAAATGGCGAAGAGAGCGGAGCAGTAAAAGTTCTGGCTCTCTTCGTCATTTTCCAGGTGTTCTTCAAAAAGGGGATAACTGGTGCGCATTATTGTAGATATTGTGGGCGCAATAAAAGATATTCACATTTTTATAAACAAAAAAGTTGAGTTATGAACAATAAACACATTGAAAATTAAGTAGAGCCAATGTATTCTAGAACTACTTCAATCTATGGAGTATCTGAATTCAGAATAAAAAACAATCAATTGCTTATTTCAAAGCACCGATTCAAAAAACAAAAAGAAAAACAAAAAGGAAAAAAGTGAGGATGTGCCTATGAAGAATAAATTACAAAATTATTTTCCGATGATACGTACGCAAGGAGAGGTATTGAGTGAACTTCGTGAAAATACGAAGCTATGGAAAACATTTTGTGAATGGGAAGGGAAATATCAACAGGAATATCTTGATATTTGTACAGGTGTAAAAGGAGTAAAATTATTGTATGACACTTATTTTAAAGCAGTTATGAATCCGGACACAAGACCTGAACGATTAAACGATTTTCTATCAGAAATCCTTGGGAAAAAAGTAAAAATATTAAAAGTATTGCCAAATGAATCTGCACAAATTGCAGCGGAAAGTTCATTGCTGATCATGGATATTGTTGTTCAGTTTGAAGATGGAAGTATAGCGAATGTTGAGGTTCAAAAAATTGGGTATTTATTTCCTGGACAAAGAAGCGCATGCTATTCGTCAGATTTATTATTACGACAGTATAAGAGAGTCAGGGCAGAACTTGGACAGGGATTCACATATAGAAAATCCAGAAAGTATATACCATTGTCTTGTTCGAAAAAAGTAATTCGGATTTTTCTAACTTTTCAAAGGAAATATATATTCACCATTTTGAGCAGAAGAGTGATACAGGAGTGGAAATGAATTTACTGCAGGAATATACGTTTATTTGCCTTGACATTTTTGGTGACATCATTCAAAATGAAGACAGAAAAATAGAGAACAGACTGGAAGAATGGCTCGTATTTCTTAGTCAGGATGATCCGGATATGATTATTAAGTTATTGAATCAGAATGCAGATTTTCAGGAGATTTATGAGGAAGTCTATACCATCTGTCTGAATATGGAAAGGATGATGGAGATGTTTTCAAAAGAACTGGCAATATTAGACCGAAATACAGTAAAATTAATGATTGATGAGATGGAAGAAGAGGTTGTAGAAGCAAAAAGAAAAGCGGACGAAGCAGTGAGAAAAGCGGACGAAGCAGAAAGCCGAGCAAAACAGGCAGAACATCGAGAAAAGCAGGCAAGAGAAGAAGTAGATAACTTGAAAAAAGAATTGGAAAAAATGAAAAATATTTAAAAATGTAGGCAAAAAAACAGGCGCAGGGAATCAATTATGAAGCTCTGCGCCTGTCGCTTGTTAAGTTAAAATTATTATTCTGCGGCTTCTTCTTCCTCTTCATCTGAAGTAAGATCAGAAGCTTTTACGTGTACTTCTGTGATGGTAACTACTGTTGCATCAAGATCTGTCATAAGATCAACATCTTTGTCTTTGGCAATTGGAAGATCAGCAACACGAATTGTGTCCCCGACTTTCAGAGGTCCAACATCAACTTCGACTTTCTCTACCAATGCGGCAGGAAGAGCCTTGAAGGAAATCTCCTGAAGCATCTGCTGTGGTACTCCTGAAGACAGTTTCTCGAGGTTTACAAGGTGAATCTCTGCTACAGAGTGAACCTTCTCAGTGCTTACCAGTGCCTGGAAATCTATTTCATCTACATAACCTTTCAAAGGATTGTAATCAACTTCCTTGATCAGAGCGTCATAAGTCTTACCGGCAACTTCTAGCATAACCTGGCCACCTTTGTTTTCAACTTTCAGAAGTTTTTCTATTTCAGCTTTATCAAATTTCAGTGGAATAGAATCTTCCAGTTCACGACCAAACAGGTTTCCTGTTACAAATCCTTCGCGTCTTAATTTTTTTGCTTTGATTGACATGTCTCTTTTTTCAGCTTTTAAAGTATTCATTTATCTTTTCCTCCAAATTACTGAATTCGCTTAGCAGCCTTCAACTTGTCAAAATAATAAGTAGGTTTTGTTAAGTGTTCTTTTTCTTTGCTACAGTTACACTATAGCACCCGGTGTCAAGGGGAAGGGAAAAGCAGGGAGAATTGTAGGGTAAAAAATTAAGGTTTTGAAGGTTGAAAAAGGTGTGATAAATGAAAAAATTAAGGTTGTATAATTGGAATATTCAGAGAATTATTGTGAAAATGGCGGAAATGTATGGGATATGATATTTATTTAGAAGAAAAGTGACGAAATTTAAAAGGAATCAAAACGTGTGTAACATTATTGAAAATGCAAATCCTTTATGATAAAATTTCAAACAGAAACTACTGATATTAGTCGAAATATCGGTATAGAAATGGGGAAGAAACAATATGGATTTACAGACATTGATCGTTTTGATCATCGAGTTGATCGGAACGATCGCATTTTCAATTTCGGGGGCAATGGTCGGTATTCGCCGAAAGATGGATATTTTTGGCGTGCTGGTGCTTGGAGTGGTGACCGCGGTAGGAGGCGGAATGATGCGTGATGTGATCTTGGGGAAGACACCGAGCGCATTTGTGAAACCGATTTATGTAGAAGTGGCAGTGATTTCTGCATTAGCGCCATTTCTCTTACTTTCTATTAATAAGAGACTGATGCATAGTAAATACCAGACACTCTATGCGGGACTAATGTTCCTAATGGATTCGGTCGGACTTGGTATCTTTACAGCAGTCGGAGTATCCACAGGATGGACAGCAGGATATCATGATAATATGTTTTTCTTAAGTTTCCTTGGAGTACTGACAGGAGTTGGAGGAGGACTTCTCCGAGATGTGATGGCAGGAGTTCCACCGTATATCTTTGTAAAGCATGTGTATGCCTGTGCGTCAATTGCGGGGGCAATCTGCTGTGTACTGGCATATAGAAGCTGGGGACAGATTCCGGCGCTTGTGATCGGAACAATAGTTGTGCTTGTGATTCGTATCGGAGCAGCGCACTACAGATGGAATCTGCCGTGTGTGAAGCTGGAGGATGAAGAATAACGAATAGGAAAAATAAAAAGAATCTGAAGCGTGCATTTCACGTTACTGTTCACTCCCGTGTCAATCACTCCGCTGATTGCACGGAGGATGCGTGTTTTGACTTGAATGCATCTCGCCCCATCGCCAAAGGCGATTTAAAATGGCGAGATGCGTTACTGGTCGCACATCGTGTGAACAGTAACCATTTCACTTGTTGTTCAGATTCTTTTTTTGTATACTAGAGATAAAGAACGGGCATATATGTAAAGAAAGCAGGTGAGATTTATGAACAGAAGATTTAATGTAAACGGTGTTTGTTATCCGGACGAACATTACATGGTGAATATTGATTCCAAGTTGGCAGAGATTAAAGAGCTGGTAGATGAAAAACAATATTTTGTAATAAATCGTGCAAGACAGTATGGAAAGACCACGACATTGAATCTGCTGGTAAAATATCTTGCCGATCAGTATACAGTATTTTTCATTAGCTTTGAAGGGCTTGGAGGAACAGCATTTGAAACAGAAGCAGAGTTCTGTAAGACGATATGTGAATTGCTTTATGATGCGATTCGATATGATGAAGTTCCACAAATAGATGAAGTAGTGAAGGCGATTATTAAAGAAAACATAGGGCAAAATAAGATAGAGGATATGATGAGTCTATCTGCTACACTTTCTGAAATCTGCAAGAACTCAGTGGCTCCTGTTGTGCTGATTATAGATGAGGTGGATCAAGCCAGTAATTATAAAGTGTTTGTAGATTTTCTCGGAATGCTTAGAAGTAAGTTCTTAAAGAGGAACACAAGACCGACATTTCACTCTGTGATATTGGCTGGAGTTTATGATATAAAGAATTTGAAGCACAGAATCAGAGAAGACCGCGAACATCAGATGAACAGTCCATGGAATATCGCAGCAGACTTTCCGGTGGATATGAGTTTTACGGTGGAAGAAATCGAAGGTATGCTGAATGAATATAATGATGAACATTCGTGTGTGATGCTTGTCCGGGAGTGCGCAAAAACAATTTTTGAATATACATCAGGGTATCCATATCTGGTATCAAAAATTTGTAAATTAATAGATGAGCGATGCGGCGAGAATTGGACAAAACAAGGTGTATCTGATGCAGTGAAAATACTATTGCGAGAAGCCAATCCGCTGTTTGATGACCTTCGAAAAAAGATTACGGATTATCCGGAACTAAGAGCAATGTTGTATGCAATTTTGTTCCGTGGGGAGTCATATCCATATAATCCGGATAATTTTGCAATCGATATCGGAACAATGTTCGGATTTATAAAAGAGAAAAATGGTCAGGTTGTGATAGCAAACCGAATTTTTGAAACACGTTTATATAATTTATTTTTATCAGAGGAATTGACAAATAGCATTATCTATCAGTCTGGAGAACGTGACAAGAATCAATTTATCAAAAACGGAGTTCTTGACATGGAGTTGGTTCTTGAGAAGTTTATGATTCATTTTCATGATATTTATGGAGATAATACGAATACATTTGTAGAGGGAAATGGACGGCGTCTATTCCTGTTGTATCTCAAGCCGATTATTAATGGAACAGGAAATTATTATATTGAAGCACAGACAAGAGATCAGACGCGAACAGATATAATCGTAGATTATCTTGGAAAGCAATATGTGATCGAACTGAAGATCTGGCATGGAAATGAGTATAATAAGAGAGGCGAAGAACAACTGGCAGAGTATCTGGAATACTATCATCTGGATAAAGGGTATTTGCTGAGTTTTAATTTCAATAAGAATAAGCAGACAGGGCTGAAAGAAATCCAATTTGGTGACAAGACACTGATAGAAGTAGTGGTATAGTGTAATAATTTAGAGACACCCGTTATTTTATCTTGAGAAGGATGAAAATAGCGGGTGTTTTTATAGTCTTATTTATAAAAACAGTTCATTTTCTTTTCGTCCGGAACAAGCTTTTTTTAACTTCTGGGAAGCAGTAGACAGCATTAGTGGATTCAGCTTGCGGGAATGCGTTGGACAGACGCTGATACAGCGCATACAGGAAATACATTTGTCCTTATCAGTCTGCTTAGGATTGTCAGATGGAATTGCTCCTGACGGGCATTTCGCTGCACACAGTCCACAGGAACCACAGGTATGTGAAGCACCAGGGATAAGCGGAATCGTACCGTATTCGCGGTAAGGTCTGTTACCCGGAACATGTACCGGCAAGTGGTCAGATTTTATGGAGTTATTATCTTTTTCCTTGATTTTCCGTACAAAGTCAGAGAGCACTGTAAGATCATTCTGATCAGGCCTTCCGGTTGCAAACTGATGCATGATGGAATGTTCTGCGACAGCCGCAATAGCTGCCTGGCAGGTGAAGTTCTTTTCAATCAGAGTATCTTCAAGTTCGATCAATGTATCTTCATAAGCACGGTTTCCGTAAACGGTGATTAGAATCGCAGTTGCATTATTTCCGCTCAGAGCTTTGATTCTCTCTAATGCAATGGCAGGAACACGTCCACCGAAGGAAGGAACTCCGATGATACAGAGATCTTCTTTGGAAAAATCATTTGTTAGACCAGAAGTCTTTTCGCATAAATCAATGCTCTGATATACACCAAATTGTTCAGCTATAAATGTAACTATTTTTTCAGTTCCACCGGTTGGACTGAAGTAAATTGCGTATATACTCATAAATATTCTCCCCTAATTAAATGTTTTGGCAGATACCATAATTTTAGAGGTTTTAGAGTTATTTTGCAAGTGCCTGGTTGATATTAAAAGATAAAAGTGATATGATTCAAATAGATAAAATATTATCTAAAAATGCATAAAATAGTTAAAAATAGATAAAATATTATCCATAAAGTGAGGTGGATGAATGCAACAGTTAGTATGGGAAACAGCAGAAGAACTTGATCAAAAGCTTGCGCAAAGAGTGCGTAATATTAGAAAGAGACGTTCGATTTCACAGGAAAAATTAGCATCTATGAGTGGTGTGAGTTATGGTTCGATTAAAAGGTTTGAGACGACAGGAATGATTTCATTACTTTCCTTAACGAAGATTGCGATGGCATTGGATATGGCAGATGAACTTAGAGATATTTTTACAAGTGTGCCGTATAGGGATATCCAAGAAGTTATAAATGAGACGAGGTCTCAAAGCAAAAGAAGAGATAGATTTAGATGAGAGTTTATGGAATTATATTAAAGAGAGTAGGAGTTTATTATGAGTTACATCACAACATACACAGGAAATCATTTTGATCCGATAAACCCGGATCCGGAACTAATCAACATTGTAGATATCGCCCATGCACTTCCGATGATCTGCCGAGGAAACGGTCAGGTCAGTACGTTCTGGTCTGTGGGAGAGCATTGTATTCTGTGTGCGAAGGAAGCCGCTGCCAGAGGATACAGCAATCGTGTGATCGAGGGTGCACTTTTGCATGATGCAAGTGAGTGTTATATGTCAGACGTGCCGCGCCCGCTGAAGCAGTTTATGACAGTATATAAAGAGCAGGAGAATCATTTGCTTGATGTTTTGTATACCAAGTTCCTAGGTTCATCGCTTGATGAGCAGGAAGAAAAGCTGATCAAAGAGATTGATGATGCGGTATTGTGGTATGATATGAAATATTTACTGGGTGAAGACTCAGAAGGAGACAAGCCGGAGACGTGTATGGTACCTGATTATACGGTGAGAGCATTCAAGGATGTTGAGCAGGAGTACTTGGAAATATTTGAAAAATATAAGGTCTTATAAATATCAAAATGATGAAAAAGGACAGAGAGTTCTGATTGAAAAAATGTCAGAAATCTCTGTCCTTTTTGTAAGTATCAGTATAGTTCGCAACTTTGTATTCTGCGGATTGTTTATCTCAGTCGAGAAGACTCCCACTTCTTCAGGTGGTGAGTAATAGAAAATGGATGAAAAAACGTAAGAAGTGTTACGGTTTTAAATGGCTCCGGTAATCTGTTGGCGAAACATTATAAAACTTTTTAAATGTACGTGAAAATGCCAGCTGGTCTTCAAATCCAAGTGAATTGGAAATAATCGAAACAGGAAGTTGTGTAGTTGCAAGTAACCTTGCAGCTTTTTTGAATTTCAGTTGAAGCAGATATTTTTTGGGTGAGATTCCAAACTTTTCATGGAAAGCCCGTGTAAGGTAATTCTGATGGATGCCGAAATAGTCAGCTACATCTTTTAACTTCAAATTCTCAGCATAATTGATGTCAAAGTAAAATTTAATTTCATCGATAATTGACAGTTTATTTGTGTCTGCTTCATGAAAATCAACATCGGAAAAAAGCATGGAAATAATATGAAGCAGGATACTATTTCCTTCAAAATAATGACTGGTCAATGAGGCATCTAATTGCATGATCCTGGAAATAGAATCGTAATATTTTCGGGTATCTAGACCATGGATCACATAAATATCTTCTGTTGAAGTCATAATCTGATAGAGATAACTTTCCGAGCTGATGCCGATAAAGCTGATCCATGCATAAGACCAAGGGTTTGTTTTTGAGGCTTCATAATAGGTGATCTTACCTGCCGGAATGAGAAATGCATCTCCTGCTTTTAGGTGAAACACATGCTCATTAATACGAAATTCTCCCTCCCCGTTGAGTACAAAATGAATTAGCTGATATGATCTCAAAGTCGGACCATAACTGTAGCCAGGTGTACATTCTTCATAACCGGCACTGTACAGAGAAAGATCACTATTGGCTTTATATACCAGAGAATGTTTGGTTTCTTTATATTCAATCATAAGTCTATCATAATACAAAAAGTTAGTTTTTTCCATATATTCTTCTGAAAATGCTATGTTCCAAAATAGGAAAATATAGTTTAATATAGTCAGGCGCCAGAAAGTAAGGACGGGAGGTCATTTAGAAATGATAAAACGGCAGAAATATCATCTGGAACCGGACAGAGGTCTGCTAAATGATCCTAATGGGTTAGTTTTTTACAAGGATATGTATCATGTGTTCTTTCAGTGGAATCGATTTGAAAAGAATCATTCTTACAAGGAATGGGGACATTTTACATCGAAGGATTTACTTCATTGGAATTGGGAAGGAAGTGCTCTTTTGCCGGACCAGTTTTATGAGCAAAATGGAGTTTACTCAGGGAGTGCATTGATAAAGGATGGTCAGCTTCGCTTATTCTATACAGGAAATAATAAGAGCGGCGGTGTGAGAAAAAGCAGCCAGTGCCTTGCAGTTACTGAGGATGGCAAGACATTTCAGAAAAAAGGCATTGTGGTATCAACACCTACGGAGTTTACCGAGCACTTCAGGGATCCGAAAGTATGGCAGGACGGCGATGACTATTATATGGTGATCGGAGCACAGATGAAAAATGGAAGAGGTTCTGTCGCACTATGTAGCTCCAAGGATGCGGAAAATTGGAAATTCGAATTAGTGCTTGCAAAATCCAAGGAGTATGAAATGGTCGAATGTCCGGATTATTTTCAGGTAGATGGACAAGGAATTTTGCTTTATTGTCCGCAGCACAGAGATAATGAAAGAGATAGTTCACTTTGTAGTTTTTCGGCTTATAAAGAGTTTGATTTTAATGACATAGTTTCAGGAAAAATAGAAGATAGCAATGTACAGAATCTGGATGAAGGGCGTAAAAAGATGGATCAGGGATTTGATTTTTATGCGCCGCAGACATTTACATCACCGGATGGAAGAAAAATTCTGTTTGCGTGGATGTCAAGAATGGAAGAGGAAGAAGAGAAGCTGTTTGGTGAAGGAGAATCCAGTATCCATTGTATGACGTTACCAAGAGAGCTTTCTTATCGAAATGGAGAACTGTGTCAGCTTCCGGTAAGAGAATTGGAAAAAAGTTTGTGCATACATAAGATTTCTGAGCAGGAAAGACAAAGTGGAGAAATAATTCTTAAGAACAGAGTATACTGTGCAAAACTATCTAATCTTCAGAATGAAACTTCTTTTAAAATAGAATTTCAGAACAGAGAAGTTATTCTAGAATACAAAAAAGTAGAAAAAATAATTTCTGTAAAGAGAAAAAATTGGGTTACAAAAGATTATGATGAGAGAACCTGTAAGATTGATTCGTTGGAAACGATAGAATGTTGGTCTGATATTTCCAGTATGGAAATTTTTGTGAATCAGGGAAGCAAAGTGTTTTCTATGAGAATGTTCACGGAAGAAGAAAATGGAAAAGTAAAAATAAGCGGACTCATGAAAGAAACAGTCGTGGAAATGTATGATTTAATGGGAGAAGGAGAGGAGAAAAATGAGTGATAAAGAATTAGCAAAAAAGATTCTTGAACTGGTTGGCGGTACGGAAAATGTTGTGTCAGTAAGACATTGTGCGACAAGACTTCGTATTGTAGTAGCTGATAAAGAAAAGATTCAGGTAAAAGAGGTTGAAAATCTGGAGAAGGTAAAAGGAAGCTTTTTTAATTCCGGACAGTATCAGATCATTCTCGGAACAGGTCTGGTTAACCGAATCTATGATGAAGTTGTAAAAGTTACAGGAACAGGCGACGAAGAAAAGTCAGAGGAAAAAGAAAAGGTAGTTTATGGAAATAAATTTCAGAGAGCAATCAGAATGTTTTCTGATGTATTTGTGCCAATTATCCCGGTGCTTGTAGCTACTGGTTTGTTTATGGGACTTAGAGGGCTTCTGACTCAGGAGGCAGTACTTGCAGTATTTGGTCTGACAGCTGATAGTATTCCGCAGAATCTTCTTACATTTACACAGGTATTGACAGACACGGCATTTGCATTTCTTCCGGCTTTAGTGTGCTGGTCAACCTTCCGGAATTTTGGCGGAAGTCCGGTAATTGGAATTGTATTAGGATTGATGCTTGTAAACAGCAGCCTGCCAAGCGCTTATGCAGTTGGATCAGGAGAGGCACAGCCGTTGATTTTCTTTGGATTTTTAAAAGTAACAGGATATCAGGGATCAGTATTACCGGCATTTGTGACAGGAATTGTCGCTTCCAAGTTTGAAAAATGGCTGCGAAAGAAAGTTCCGGATGCAATCGATCTGATTGTGACACCGTTCTTAACATTGTTGGTTGGATGTGTTCTGGCATTGTTCGTACTTGGACCAATCTTACATACAGTAGAGTCAGGAGTTCTGTTTGCAGTAGAACATCTTCTTTTCCTTCCGATGGGAATAGGCGGATTTTTATATGGATGTTTCGGACAGCTTCTTGGTATTTTTGGTATTCATCATATTCTGAATTTCTTAGAGATCAGTATGTTGGCACAAGATGGATGGAATTATCTGAATCCAATCGGAACTTGCGGAAATGTTGCTCAGGCAGGAGCAGTTCTTGCAGTTGCAATCAAAGCAGCGTCTAATAAGACAAAGCAGGTGGCATATCCGGCATGTCTGTCTGCATTACTTGGAATTACAGAGCCGGCGGTATTTGGAGTCAACTTAAAATTTATGAAACCGTTTGTAATGTCAATGATCGGTGGCGGTGTTGGAGGATTTCTGGCATCAATCTTCCATCTGAGAGCAACAGGAATGTCAATTACAGGTATTCCAGGAACATTGCTGTATCTTAACGAGCAGCTGCCACTCTATATTCTGGTAAATGTAGTTGCTTTCGGTGTAGCATTCGGACTGACATGGATGTTTGGGTTTAATAAGAAAATGGAGCAGTAAGTATGAGTATTCTATTTCATAACAAAGGACAGATCGTGCAATTAAGTAATGATACAATAAGTTATGTGATGGAAATTGTGGATGGAAAGTATCTGGTTCATCGGTATTTCGGACGAAAGATCCGAAATTACCGAGGGACCGGAAATCCCCTGTATTTTAAGAGGGGGTATAATACGGAACATGACAGCTCTGTCGAAAATGTATCCTTTGATGATTTCCCGTTTGAATATCCGGTCGGAGGACATGGAGATTTTCGTATTCCGGCTTTTGCAATCACACAAGAAGATGGAATAACATTTTGCGAACCGGTGTTTAAAAGCTGGAGTGTGGTATCCGGTAAGCCTAAATTACAGGGTATGCCACAGATTCGTGTTAATGAAAATGAGTCGGAGACACTGGAAGTGATCTGTGAAGATGACAGAGCAGGGATCCGACTTTTTCTTTATTATACGATTTTTGAAAATCACGGAATTGTTTTACGGCATCAAAAAGTAGAAAATTATGGGAAGCAGACCGTTTTTCTTCAGAACATTCAGAGTATGTCTCTGGAACTTCCGGCAGAAGAGTATGAACTTATGACATTATATGGAACACATGCTAAAGAGGCAAATATGCAGCGTTTCCCGATTCATTATGGGGTGCAGAAAACGGAGAGTGTCAGGGGAAGCAGCAGTCCTCAGCATCAGCCATTTTTTGCGGCGTTAAAACCGGAGACGAATGAATGCAGCGGAGATGTCTGGGCAGCGCATCTTGTTTATAGCGGAAATTTCCTCGCACAGGTGGAAAAAGACCAGTTTGGAAATGTACGGGCACAGATTGGAATTCATCCGGACAGCTTTAAATGGGAATTAAAACCAGGAGATACATTTGCTTCTCCGGAAGCGGTATTGAATTATAGCAATACGGGTCTGAATGGAATGCGCCACAATTTTCATTGGCTGTACCAACAGCATCTAATTCCTAAACGATTTGAGGAAAAGACACGACCGGTTCTTTTAAACTCCTGGGAATCTATGTACTATGATGTAACAATGGAGAAGATTGATGAACAGGCAGACCTGGCTAAAGCTGCGGGAATTGAATTATTTGTGTTGGATGACGGTTGGTTCCGTAAAGGAAATGACAGCAGATCTTCAATGGGAGACTGGATATGCAATGAACAGAAACTTCCGGGTGGAATTGCAGCAGTTGCAGATGTGATTCATAAAAAAGGTTTACAGTTTGGACTTTGGTTTGAACCGGAGGCAGTCAGCGAGGATAGTGAGTTGTTACGTCAACATCCGGACTGGGCGCTTCACATTCTGGGGTATCAATCGGTAAAAGGAAGACATGAATATTTGCTGGACCTTTCAAGAGAAGATGTCCGTGAATATTTATTTAAAACATTAGATTTTTATTTGAGAGATGGAAAAATCAATTACATAAAGTGGGATATGAACCGACCTCTGACAGATGTGAATTCTGCATGTCTGGGAGTACAGCAAAAAGAGGAGATCAGTCATCGGTATGTGATTGGATTATATGATATTTTGGAACGCATTACAGAAAAATATCCGGATGTTCTGATTGAAGGATGTTCCAGTGGTGGTGCGCGATTTGATCCGGGAATGTTGTATTATGTGCCGCAGAATTGGACAAGTGACAATACAGATGCATTTGACCGTGCGACGATCCAAAGAGGGTATAGCCTTTTATATCCGCAGATAACAATGGGGGCTCACGTAAGTATTGTTCCGAATCATCAAACCGGAAGAAGTACTTCTCTGGATGCAAGATATCAGGTAGCAAGATTATTTAATCTGGGATATGAACTTGATCTTACGAAATGTTCCAAAGAAGAAAGAAAAGAAATTGCTGATCAGATTCAGGAATATAAAGAACAGAGAGGCTGGCTGCAAAAGGGAGTGCTTAGTTATCTTGAAGTTCCGAATGAGAATTATATTGCATGGTCGGTTGTTTCTGCGACGGGAGAAGAATGCGAAGTTATTATCATGCAGAAACTGTTTGATCCGAGATATTCTCATGGAAGAATTCATCTCTGTGGTCTGCATCCGGAATGGGATTACAAAGATGAAAGTACCGGGCAGATTTTCGGTGGAGATGAACTGATGGAGATCGGAGTATCGCTACCATTAATAAAACGAGATTTCCATACATTTGCATTTCATTTTTCAAAGGTAAAGGAGAATTACGGTGATCAGATTAATTGCAAGTGATCTGGATGGGACACTTCTAAATGAGGAAAGCATGTTATCAGAGAAAACAGCGGAGTGTATAAGGACTGCACAGCAGGCAGGAATTCTGTGGGTTGCGGCAACAGGCCGTTCGCTGAAAACGGCATCTGAGCTTATGAGAACAGCGGGAGTGTCACCGGAATATCTTCTGCTAAATGGAGCCGAATTCCGAAAGAGTGATGGGACTTTGATTTTCCAAAAATCAATAGAAGAATCCTGTGCGCAGGAAATTATACAGATGCTCATGGAAAAGAAGCTTGATTTTGAAATTAATACATCATCAGGAGATTTTTCGACAGACTGTGAGTTTTGCGATACGGCTTGCCCAATGCCCGCAGTGGAAAAAATTTTTGATGCGCAGATTAAAATTCAAAAGATATTTATTTTCTCAGAAGAGCAGAATAAGTTGAAAAACATAAAAGAATTTCTGAAGAAGAGACAAGATATCACAATTACGTCATCTGCAGCCTGGAACATAGAGATTACAGACCGGCAGGTGAATAAGGGAACTATGCTTGAACAGATCGCTGAGTATTATGGATATAGTAAAGAAGAGGTATTGGTATTTGGGGATGGGAAGAATGACATTCTAATGTTTGAAAAGTTCCCGCATTCCAGAGCCATGGGAAATGCAGTAGAAAGCTTGAAAAAAATCGCAGAGAAAGTCATCGAATCTAATAAAGATGATGCAGTTGCACAAGAGGTATGCAGATTGTTGCAACATCTAAGTTTGTAAGCGCTTGGTTGATATCAGAAGAAAAAATGATAAAAAGGACGGAGAGTTCTGATTGAAAATGTCAGAACTCTCCGTCTTTTTATCCATTTATTTTACAACAGCTGTCACGTTCAATCAGCTGATGCGGCACGATAATCTTTGTTGCAACAAGATTCGGATTCTCAATATGATTGATCATCTGTGATGCCGCCTCGATACCCAACTGCTTGGAATTAATATCAATTGAAGTAAGCTGTGGAGATGTCGATCTTGCAAATAGAGAGTTGTTGAATGATATAATCGACAAATCATCAGGGATTGAAACATGATTCTGAAGACAGACTCTTTCAAGTGAAACGGCAAGAATATCATCACTTACAACGATTGCAGTTGGCGGTTCATCCTGCAGTAACAGAGAAGAAATTGCTTCTGTGTTATCTCCTGATACATTCAGAACTTCCGCGCAGTATTCTGGACGGAAAGGGATTCCGTGTTTAGTCAATGCCATTTGGTAACCGGTTTTTCTGTCTGCGGCAAAAGTCAGTGAACTGTCGGAACCCAGATAAGCAATCTTGCGATGACCGAGCTGATAGAGATATTCGGTCGCGTCCTCTCCGGCAAGAAGATTATCATTGTCAATATATAATGTCTGATTCGTGTACTGTGTTGCTTTTCCAATCAAGATATAAAGAAGCCCTTCGCTGAAGAGATAATCAATAATCGGATCGTCCTTTCGAGAATAAAGAACGATGAACCCATCTACTTTTCCACTTCGTGACATAGACTGAATCGCTTTTAAGATCTCATCTTCATCTTGACCTGTCACAACAGTAGACATGTATTGTCTCTGGTTACAGTAGTGGCTGATGCCGCGAATTGCTTCAAGATAGAAAGCATTCTCATATACTTCACGGGCAGATGCCGGAAGGATAATCCCGATCGTGCGGGAATACTGAGAAGCAAGATTGCTGGCCTGAAAGTTTACTTCGTAACCAAGTTCGATCATCGCTTTACGAACTTTTTCTTTTGTTTCTGTGCTGATGGATGGGTTATTCTTACAAGTTCTAGAGACAGTGGAAGGTGATACACCTGCCAAAGCGGCCACATCTTTAATTGTTACTGCCATATTTTCCCTCCTGTGAGGAAATGAGGATGTCAGGAGTCTGACACCTATTTTCCTTTATTTTCACGTAACTGTTCAGAGCCAACCTCCAAAATGCTACGCATTTCGTCGGTGTGGCGTATCCGCCAAATAAAATTTCAAAAACAGTCTTAAAAATGCAAGCATTTTATACCTGTTTTTTGAAATTTTGCTTGGCTCTGAACAGTTACATTTTCACAAAAAATTCGTCACCTACTATTTTAGTGAAAGAACGCAATGATGTCAAATCTGTTGCATAGTTTTTTGCATAGAAACTGTTGTGAGAATGTACAAAAACAGAGCATATAAATTGTGCAAAAGGCAGAAATAGAAAATAGATCTATAAATAGAATTGCATTTCGTGAAAAACGTGCATATAATTAATGCAAACGGTTGCATGAAATAATGCAACAAACAGAGGCGTGCCACAGGATGTGGTGGCATGCAGGGAGATCTAAAGGAGGAATTATTTACAATAAATATTATAATTACCGCAAATTACCGGATGCATTATCGTTCTTCAATGGAAAACGCTTCGTACCAATGGTATGTATCGCATGGTCAGTAATTATTTCTCTGATTCTTGCAGTTGTATGGCCGGTTGTACAGTCAGGAATTAATGCCGGAAAGCAGGTATTTGGACAGGATCCGCTGTGGCTTGCATGGGTAACTGATCTGATCAATTACAAAGATGCAGGAAATATGGAAGCTTATAAAACTCTGCTCACAACAGTAACACCGGCCCGTTTCAAAGTCGGACAGATGATTGGAGCAACCGGCCTTCTGCTTGGTGTTGCACTTGCAATGTATAGAAGAGTTGATGCAGAACAGAAAGATTCCGGTGTTACAGTGGAAGAAGAAATCGATGGATGGCGCGATGGAGAAGGCGGTGGAGCAGTGAAAGATGCCAAACGTCTGGATTACATTTTCTGTAATACGCAGAAAAAAGTAAAGTCATCGAAAGTGGTATGTAATGGTAAGAATTACCCGGTAGTATCCGATCATTATGGAGTAATGATCGAGGTAGAAGATTAAGAGGAGGAAGATAAAATGAGCGAAAGAGCAGCAGGTATTTTAATGCCGATCAGTAGTTTACCGTCCGAGTACGGAATTGGTTGTTTTTCAAAAAGTGCGTATGAATTTGTAGATTGGCTCAAAGGAGCAGGACAGAGTTATTGGCAGATTCTCCCGCTTGGACCGACCAGTTATGGCGATTCTCCATATCAGTCCTTTTCTACATTTGCAGGAAATCCGTACTTTATCAGTCTGGATGAACTGATCGAGGAAGGTGTTCTGACACGTGCAGAATGTGAGAAAGTAAACTGGGGAAAAGCAAAGGGTTCCATTGATTACGAGAAGATTTATAATGGACGTTATCCATTACTTCGCAAAGCTTATGAGAGAAGTAAGATCAGTGAGAATCCGGAGTATCAGAAATTCGTGAATGAGAATAGCTGGTGGCTGTCAGATTATGCACTGTTCATGGCTGTGAAAGGAAGATTTGACAATGTAGAGTGGACAAAATGGGCAGAGGATATCCGTCTTCGTTGGAAAGATGCAATGGATTATTACAGAGAGGAACTGTATTATGATATTGAATTCCAGCAGTATATGCAGTTTAAGTTCCATGAGCAATGGATGAAGTTAAAGGCATATGCAAATGAAAATGGAATCAAGATCATTGGAGATATCCCGATTTATGTTGCTATGGACAGTGCGGATACCTGGGCACATCCGGAACTGTTTCAGTTAGATGAAGCAAATATCCCGACAGCTGTAGCAGGATGCCCACCGGATGGATTCTCTGCGACAGGACAGTTGTGGGGAAATCCACTGTACCGTTGGGACTATCATAGGGAGACAGGATATTCATGGTGGATTTCAAGACTGCATTATGTATTCCAGATGTATGATGTTGTCAGAATCGATCATTTCAGAGGATTTGATGAATACTTTTCCATTCCGCATGGAGCAGAGAATGCAATCGGAGGACATTGGGAGAAAGGTCCTGGAATCGATCTGTTCCGCAAAGTGGAACAGGCACTTGGATGGAAGCAGGTTATTGCCGAAGATCTTGGTTATGTGACAGATTCTGTCCGTGAGATGGTCCGAGAGAGTGGTTTTCCGGGAATGAAGGTTCTGGAATTTGCATTTGATTCCCGCGACTCAGGATGCGCAAATGATTATCTTCCACATAACTACCCGGTGAATAGTGTGGCTTATACAGGAACTCATGACAACGAGACAATCGTTGGATGGTGGAGCAGTATCACAAAAGAGGAGCAGAAACTGGCGAGAGATTACATGTGTGACCAGTACACACCGGAAAGGGAACTGTATAAATCTCTGATCAGCCTGATTATGCGAAGCAGTGCAAAGCTGTGTGTTATTCCGATGCAGGACTATTTAGGACTTGGAAATAATTGTCGTATAAATACTCCGTCTACGGTAGGAAAGAACTGGAAATGGAGAGTGAATACGAGACAGTTATCATTGAAATTGCAGAAGGAAATCCAGGAGATGACACTCAGATATGGAAGAATGAACTGGAAGACAGTCGAGTAGGATTCTAAAAGATAAAATTTCATGAAAAAGAGACGGAGGTTTCTGATTACAAAATGTCAGAAACCTCCGTCTTTTAGTTCTCTTTAAGTAGTTGTTTTTAAGCTATAGTTTTTTTCCTCAACGTCCAAAGTGCAACAATCAGTGTCAATATCTCAGCTGCCGGTACTGCCAGCCAGATTCCATTTAATTCCAAGAACCTCGGAAGAACAATCAGGAAAAGAAGCAGCAGAGCAAAGGAACGAAGGAAGGTAATCATACCTGAGATATATCCTTTGCCATATGTCATCATACGGATTGCTGCGAAGATATTGATTCCTGAAAATAAGAATCCGAGTCCATATAAGCGCAGTCCGGAAACTGCCATGTCAAAGACTGTGCTGCCGGGAGATGCAAAGAAACGTACCCCAATTGGTGCCAGCAGATAAGTGGATCCGTAGAGAATGATCGGTGCAATCGCAAAGAAGCGATAAGCGTACTTTTCTAAAACACGACAGACAGAGAAATTTCTGTCTCCGTAAGCATATCCTAGTGGCGTTGATAGTCCCATAGAAAATCCAAAATAAATTCCGATACATAAGAACTGTAAATACATGATGATTGAAACAGCAGCAACGCCGTCTTCTCCGGCGAAAAGTAGGGCACTTCGGTTAAAGACAACGGTTGTGATCGCAATCGCAAGCTGGTTTACGAATTCAGAAGTTCCGTTGATCATGCTATGAAATGCTTCCTTTATGGACAGTCCGCGGAATGTAAAATGAAGGAAGTTTGGATGTGTTACAAAGTAAACCACTCCCATTACGAAAGAAAGCAGAAGGCCGAGGAAGGTTGCAAGTGCGGCACCTGTAATTCCCATATGGAGCTGTCCGATAAAAATGTAATCGAAAACAATATTAAAAATCCCTCCGGAAAGTGCTGTCAGAAAACTGTACGTCGGAGAACCGTCAACACGGATGAAATAAGTGAACATCTCTTTTCCAACCACGATCGGAGCACCAAACAGCCACCAGTAGATATAAGCTTTACAATCTTCCATCAACAGTAAGGTTGCACCAAGCATCTGCAGGATGAGCGGCAACCGGAAAAGAATAAGTGCAGAAACAAGAGCGCCAATGACAATGGCAGCAGTCATGCTTATAGAGAAAGTCCGGCTGGCTTCATCATTTTTCTTTCCACCGATATGAAGAGCGGCAAGTGCACTTCCGCCTGTCGCAAAGGCAAGTGCGATACCGTACAGAATATTTACAAGCGGATAGACAACGTTGATCGCAGCGAGTGCATTTGTTCCAACATAAGCAGAAACAAAGATTCCGTCAACGATCGTATAAACAGTAGTAAATAATGAGGTCAGATAAGTTGGAATGATAAAGCGTAATAATTTCTTTAATCGAATCTCATCTACAGATTGAAAAATAAGAGTTTTTTCCATTGGGAACCCTCCTTGTTAAAAAAAATCTCTTAGTATATAATAAACCTTAAAGATACATGAGGTCAATAAAAAGATTTTCTGATCATTATGAATAAGAAGAAACGATACTAGCGTGGAAAAATATGCAAAACATAGAATTCACAAATAAATCAAAAAAATGGGATTGATATTCGCAAAAACAGTGACTATAATTTTTTAGTTGGTAAGAGAAGTAATGAGTGGATGAAAGACGTCTAAGGAGGAGTTAGATATGAGCAATCAGGAGAATGTATTTGAAACAATTTTAGCACCTATGACCGGTACAGCAGTAGCAATCACAGAAGTGCCGGATCCTATTTTTATAGAGAAGATCCTTGGAGATGGAATTGCAATCGTTCCGACAGAAGGTAAGGTTGTAAGCCCGGTTGACGGAACTGTATCAAAAGTAGCAGAGACAGGTCACATTTACGCTGTTACTTCCGATAACGGAGTAGAAGTTGTGATACATGTCGGACTTGAGACAGTCGCACTGAATGGAAAATGTTTCCAGATCCATGTAAAAGAAGGAGACAAGGTAAAAGCAGGAGATCTGCTTGCAGATGCAGACCTTGAGTTTATCAAAGAAACAGGACGTAATTCCATCACACCGATCGTCATCGGTTCAAGCCTTGAAGGTAAAGATCTTGTATGTGAAGAGGGAGAAGTTCAGGCCGGAAAAACAGTTATTATGGAAATTAAGCAGAAATAAGAAGTCAGAAGATATTGTTCCAGAATCGGTTTAGCTTAGAAGGAAGGTTATAGTATGAAAGAAGAAAGATATTCAATCATATTCAGCAGCAAAACAGGAAATACAGCAGAGCTGGCAAATGCGATTCGTGATGCATTGCCGCAGGAGAATTGTGATTATTTCGGAACAAGCGAAATCGAAGAACCGGTATCAGAAATGCTTTATATTGGTTTCTGGACAGATCAGGGAAATGCAGATAAGTCCGCATTGGAATTATTGCAGAAGATAAAGAATAAAAAAGTCTTTCTGTTTGGAACAGCCGGGTTTGGTGAGAATGAAGCATATTTCCAGAAGGTTCTGAATAATGTTAAGAGTTCTATGGATAAAAGCAATCAGGTGGTTGGTGAATATATGTGTCAGGGAAAGATGCCGCAAGCGGTGAGAGACCGTTATGTGAAAATGAAAGAGCAGCCGGATCATATGCCGAATCTTGATCTGCTGATCGCAAATTTTGACCGTGCTTTATCACATCCGGATAAGAAAGATCTGGATAAACTCAGAGAGCTGGTTAGAGGATAGAAATAGTAAGAGGAAAGAAGAAGTCTTCAGTACGAGGGCTTCTTTTTTTATATGTTAGGAAAGTTCTTTCCTAACATATAAAAAACGCTCCGCTCAGGATGCGCACTGCGGCGTACAAGGTAGGTGTCGCAAGCGACCGCCGCAGGCGCAAGAATGTGCCGAGGCACATTCTTTGTTCTGAAGAAAAAGTAACAGAGGAGATTTCAAAAATAAGAATAAAAGTGTTGAAAGCGTGAATAATAGAAGAAATATATTTAAAAGACGTGAAAAAATTACAAATATAGGCTCATAAAACGTGAAAAATAAATTGACATAGGCTCATAAAACGTGATAGTCTTGAAAAAAGGAGGGGATTCTATGTATTTAAAAAGAAAGATAGATGAGTATCTGTTAGAGTGGAAAGAAAAAGAAGAAAGACTTCCGTTAATTATAAAAGGGGCAAGACAGATTGGAAAAACGGAATCTATTAATCACTTTGCAAATCAAAATTATGGCAATATTGTAAGTATTAATTTTGTATTGGAACCGAAATATAAAACAATACTGAGTGATGGATATGCTGTTGAAGATATTATAAAGAATATTTCAATGATAGATACATCCAAAAAATTCATCGAGGGAGACACATTGATTATCTTTGATGAATTACAGGAGTTCCCAGATATTGCAACTGCGTTGAAATCATTTAAAATCGATGGAAGATTTGATGTCATATGTAGTGGTTCTTTACTTGGAATCAATTACAGAAAAATCCATAGCAACAGTGTGGGATATAAAACAGATTATGAAATGTTTTCAATGGATTTTGAAGAATTTTTGTGGGCGAAAGGATACTCAGAGAAGAATATTGAAGATATACTAAAACATATGCAGACAGGAACACCTTTTTCAGAAACAGAATTATCAGTTTATAAGAAATTGTTTTTAGAATATTGTGTACTTGGTGGCATGCCTGCAGTAGTAAAAGTATATATTGAAAAAAACCTCTTCACAGATACGATAGAAATCCAGAAGCAGATTCAAATGGATTACGAAGAGGATATTAGAAAATACGCTGAAGGTTTGGATCAGACTAAAATTGTAAGTGTCTATCGGAACGTACCTGTACAGCTTGCAAAAGAAAATAAGAAATTTCAATTAAGTAAAATAGACAAAAAAGCCAGAAGCCGAGAATATATGGAATGTATAACCTGGCTCGAAGATGCAGGCGTGATTACTATATGTTATTGTCTGCAATATCCAGAACTTCCATTGAAAGGAAATTATGATGACTCAAAATTCAAAATCTATTATCCAGATACAGGATTATTGATAGCTTCACTAGATGAGGAGGCACAAGAAGATCTTCGGGCAAATAAAAATCTTGGAGTATACAAAGGAGCTTTATATGAAAATTTTGTAGCAGAGGCATTTGTAAAACAGGGACTTGGACTGTATTATTATAAAAAAGAAAATGCTACTTTGGAAGAGGATTTTTTTGTAAGAACAAAAGATGAGCTGGTTCCGGTAGAAGTGAAAGCAAACAAGAACCGTTCTAAGTCATTGAGACAATTGATATCCAGTGATTCTTATGGGGATATTCATTGGGGAATAAAACTTGCAGATAGTAATGTTGGGATAGAAGACGGAATTTATACATTTCCTTACTTTTGTACATTTCTATTAAAACGATATCTAAGGGAAAAAGATGAAGAAAAAATTGTTTGACTTTTAGATTAACAGGAAATATAATAACTACAAACGAGTAGCAAGTAAGCGTAAATCCAGTTTACCTGTTACTCGTTTTCTTATTAAAATAGAAGTAACTGTTCAGAGGCAACCTCCCAAATGCTACGCATTTCGTCGGTGTGGCGTATCCGCCAAATAAAATTTCAAAAACAGTCTTAAAAATGCAAGCATTTTACACCTGTTTTATGAAATTTTGCTTGGCTCTGAACAGTTACAAATAGAATATCGCCATGAAAAAGTGTGTAGCCTGTCAGCGTAAGTCCAGCTTATAAGACAAGGTACGCACTTTTTTTGTGCGGAAAAGAGAGGAGTTAAAACAAAATGACGGAAAGCAACAAAATGAAGGATATGCCGGTGAATAAGCTAATGGTCCAGATGGGAATCCCGATGATCTTATCTATGGCATTGCAGGCGGTCTACAATATTGTAGACAGTGCGTTTGTAGGAAATATGAGAGTGGGCAGTGAGGCCGCATTAAATGCATTGACTTTGGTATTTCCGGTTCAGATGCTTATGGTAGCAGTGGGAATCGGAACAGGTGTCGGAACCAATGCACTTCTGGCAAGGACACTTGGCCAGGGAAACAATAAAAAAGCAGCAAAGGTAGCAGGAAACAGTCTGTTTCTCGGTGTGATCATTTATGTGGTCTGCTTACTGTTTGGTATCTTCGGAGTGAAAGCATACATTTCATCCCAGACAGTAGATGCAGAAGTTTTTCAGATGGGTGTCAGTTATCTGCGGATATGCTGCGTGATCTCTTTTGGAATTATTTTCTTTTCTTTATTCGAAAAGTTATTACAGGCAACTGGACGATCCCTTTATTCCACAATCGGTCAGGTGGTCGGAGCAGTTGTAAATATTATTCTTGATCCGATCATGATCTATGGTATTGGACCTTGCCCGGAAATGGGAGTGAAAGGCGCGGCCTATGCAACGGTAATTGGTCAGGTAGTGTCCGCAGTATTGCTGTTCATTTTCCATATAAAATTGAATAAAGAGTTTGAGCATGGAGCGAAATATATGAAGCCAGATGCAGGTGTTATAAAAGAAATCTATGCAATCGGACTTCCGGCGATCATTGCACAGGCATTGATGTCTATTATGGTTTATGTAATGAATCTGATCCTGAAGTTCAATCCGTCAGCACAGACAGCATATGGTTTGTTCTATAAGGTGCAGCAGTTTGTTCTCTTCCTTGCATTTGGCCTTCGTGATGCAATTACCCCGATCCTTGCATTTGCTTATGGAATGAGAAACAAAAAGAGAATAAAGGATGGAATCAAGTATGGCCTGATTTATACAATCGCATTAATGATTCTTGGAATTGCCATTACAGAGATTTTCCCCGGGGCATTTGCAACACTGTTCAATGCAGGACAGTCAAGAGAATATTTTATCGGAGCAATGAGGGTAATCTCAGTCAGCTTTCTGTTTGCCGGAATTAATGTTGCTTATCAGGGGATTTATCAGGCATTGGACGGTGGTATGGAATCGCTGGTTATTTCACTTTTGAGACAGTTTGTCATTATCCTGCCACTGGCCGGAATTTTTTCGATATTTGTCAGAAATGGCCAGATGGGCGTTACATTAATCTGGTGGGCATTTCCAATCACTGAAATAGTTTCATGTTTTGTGGGATATGTGTTCTTAAAGAAAATCAGAAAAAACAAGGTTGATGTTTTAAGTTAAGGAGGAAGCGGAGATGACAAAAAGAATTATTACAATCAGCAGAGAATTTGGAAGCGGCGGACGATTTATCGGAGAAGAAGTAGCAAAGAAACTTGGAATTGCTTATTATGATAAAAATATCATTAATGAGATTGCAGAAAAGTCTGGTTTATCTCCGGAATATATTCGGGAAAATGCAGAATTATCGCCGAAAAAAGGATTATTCGCATATGCATTTGCCGGACGTGACGTCACAGGAAAATCACTAGAAGACATGGTATATGAGGCACAGAGAAATGTTATTTTAGAGCTGGCTGATAAGGAGCCTTGCGTGATCATTGGAAGAAATGCAGATTTTATTCTGAAAGACAGGGACGATGTGCTGAATGTATTTATTCATGGAGATATGCCGGTAAAAATACAGAGAATCAGTCAGATATATCATGTCAGTGAAAAAGTTGCTGCAAAAATGATAGAAGATACGGATAAAAGACGTATGACGAATTATAACTTTTATACAGAACAAAAATGGGGGAAAGCCAGCAACTATACGTTGTGTTTGAATACTTCCCAGCTTGGGTATGACAGATGCGAGAAGATAATTATGGAATGCTTAGAATAAAAAAATAGCACTCACCTCTTGACAGTGCTAACATACAGGTGCTATATAATAACTAGAACAAAGGGAGAGAGAAAGATAAGAAAAAAAGAATCTTCATCCTCCGAAATGTTCTGACAACAACTGCGAAAGCAGTTTATATAAAAACTGTGAGGTTTCCTCACAGGGGCAACAAAGTTTGTTAGCATTGAAAGGAGAAATGACTTATGATGATGCCTAGTATTTTTGGAGAAAACTTATTTGATGATGATTGGATGAACTTCCCGTTTGATCAGGATTTCTGGGGAAAGAAGAATCCGTTATATGGTAAACACGTAAAGAACATGATGAAGACAGATATTCGTGAACATGAAAAAGGATATGAAGTAGATATTGATCTTCCGGGATTCAAGAAAGACGAGATCGGCATAGAGCTTGAGAATGGTTATCTGACCGTATCAGCAGCCAAAGGTCTTGACAAAGATGAGGAAGATAAGAAAGGTAAATACATCCGTAAGGAGCGTTATGCCGGAGCAATGCAGAGAAGCTTCTATGTTGGCGAGTATGTAACACAGGAAGACATCAAAGCAAAATATGAGAATGGTATTTTGAGACTGTCCGTGCCGAAGAAAGAGGCAAAACCAGTCGAAACAAAGAAGACCATCGCAATTGAAGGATAATCTGATTCCGGTTTTGGAATCTCAGGTAAAGTGAAAAGAGGAGCGAAAGCTCCTTTTTTCATGTCAAAAATCAGGTTGCAAACGATAATACTTGCATAATAAGAGGAGTAGCTCTATAATCTTAAATAAGAAACCCTACTATTTTACTAGGATAATAAAAATAAGTTTTCCAGCAAAAAGTATAGAAAATAAGAAAGGGGCAGATTATGAAAGTATTTTGGGGAATTTTAATTCCGTTTTTCGGAACATCATTAGGAGCAGCGTGTGTATTTCTTATGAAGGAGACACTTAGTGATAAGGTGCAGCGGGCGCTGACAGGATTTGCAGCAGGGGTGATGGTTGCGGCATCCGTTTGGAGTCTTCTGATTCCGGCAATCGAGCAATCAGAAAATCTGGGTGCATTTTCTTTTCTTCCGGCATTTATCGGATTCTGGCTGGGCATTCTTTTTCTATTGGCATTGGATCATATCATTCCGCATCTTCATATGAATAGTGAGCAGGCTGAGGGACCGAGAAGTCAGTTGAGACGTACAACAATGATGGTGTTGGCGGTGACTCTGCATAACATTCCGGAAGGTATGGCTGTCGGTGTAATATACGCAGGTTTTCTGGCTGGAGATATGCAGATTACAGCGGCAAGTGCATTTGCGTTATCACTTGGTATTGCGATTCAGAACTTTCCGGAAGGAGCGATTATCTCCCTGCACTTCGGGCAGAAGGAGAAAAGAAAAGCAAGGCATTTCTCGGCGGAGTTCTTTCAGGTGTTGTAGAGCCGATCGGAGCTGTACTGACACTGGCTGCGGCACAGTTGATTCTGCCAGCGCTTCCTTATTTACTCAGTTTTGCTGCCGGAGCGATGCTCTATGTAGTGATCGAAGAGATGATACCGGAAATGTCACAGGGAAAGCATTCGAATATAGGAACGCTCTTTTTTGCTGTGGGATTCAGCATTATGATGATGCTGGATGTAGCGTTGGGATAACAAATTTACAAACATAGAAATAATTTGGATACAAGGTGTTAGGCACCATTATTCCGTATCCTTAATAAAATAAGCATAAAGACAGGGGTTGAGTTCTCTCATGGAAGAAGGGAGGATGGCAACCCCTAAACCATGTTTGGCCAAAGTTATGGCGGTTCTGTCATAGAGCGCTTTACCGGTTTCGGTTAGAGTAATTTGTGTTATACTTGGAGTCAGGGAAAGAAAGCAAAAAAGGAATGAAAGTATGAAACGAATTGATTTTGAACACGGAACAATTACAGGAAATATTTTAGGCGCGGCATTACCGATGCTGGTGGCACAGATATTGAGTCTTTTGTATAATATCGTGGATCGAATTTACATTGCCAGAATTCCGAAAGTCGGAACAACAGCACTTGGAGCTGTGGGCTTATGTTTTCCAATTATTGTGATTATCACAGCATTCTGTAACTTGTTCGGAAGTGGCGGCGCCCCTTTATTTTCCATTAATAGAGGAAAAGGAAATACCAAAAAAGCTGAAACAATTATGAATACATCATTTTCAATGATGTGCATTTGTGGAGTGGTATTGACGGTAATCGGCATGATGTCTGCAAGTCCGATACTGGTATTATTTGGTGCATCAGAGGAAGGGTTATCTTATGCGTATCCATATATGATGATTTATCTGATAGGAACAGTGCCATCCATGATTGCAACAGGAATGAATCCTTTTATTAATGCACAAGGTTATGCTACATCAGGCATGCTGTCTGTAACAATCGGAGCAGTTGCCAATTTAATTTTAGATCCATTATTTATATTTGGATTGCATTTAGGAATAAAAGGAGCTGCAATTGCAACGATTATTTCACAGACTTTATCAGCAGCATATGTATTTTATTTTTTAAGAAAAAAATCGGAGATAAAAGTTCGAATGCTCTCCAAGGCGGAATGGAAAGTATGTGGAACAGATGCAAAAAATATCGTGAGTCTTGGTAGTGCAGGATTTATTATGCAGCTGACAAATAGTGTAGTAACAATATGTTGTAACAGTGTGCTGTCAGGTATCGGAGGAGATGTTTATATATCAGTGATGACAATTGTATCAAGCATCCGGCAGATGGTAGAGACACCGATTTATGCTATGAATGAAGGAAGCTCTCCAATTTTAAGCTACAATTATGGAGCACAGCGTCCAAAACGTGTTAGAAAAGCAATTAGAGTAATGACTTGCATGATTCTTATTTATACGGCAATCATGTGGAGTGTGATTATTTTTGCACCGGAATTTTTGATCGGAATTTTCAGTTCGGATAAAGAATTACTGGTAGATGCAGTAGAAGCATTGAAGTTGTATTTTGCAGCATTTATATTTATGGATCTGCAATATATTGGACAGACGGTATTTAAATCATTAAATAAAAAGAAACAGGCAATCTTCTTTTCGTTACTTAGAAAAGTATTTATAGTCGTGCCATTAACATATTTGTTTCCATATACATTTCACATGGGAACAAGAGGTGTGTTTTTAGCAGAACCGATATCAAATGTAATCGGAGGAAGTTTGTGTTTTATTACAATGCTGGCAATTGTGATGCCGGAGTTAAAGATAATGAAGAAGGAAAATTAAAAAAATTAGCACTCACCTCTTGACTCGGCTGAAAACTGCGTGCTATATAATAAATAGAACAAAACAAAAGGCAACAAAGTTAGTTAGCATTGAAAGGAGAAATGACTTATGATGATGCCTAGTATTTTTGGAGAAAACTTATTTGATGATGATTGGATGAACTTCCCATTTGAGCAGGACTTCTGGGGAAAGAAGAATCCGTTATACGGTAAACACGCTAAGAACATGATGAAGACAGATATCCGTGAGCATGACGCAGGATATGAAGTAGATATCGATCTTCCTGGATTCAAGAAAGATGAGATCAGCATTGAGCTTGAGAATGGTTATCTGACCGTATCAGCTGCTAAGGGTCTTGACAAGGATGAGGAAGACAAGAAAGGTAAATACATCCGTAAGGAGCGTTATGCCGGAGCAATGCAGAGAAGCTTCTATGTAGGTGAGAACCTTACACAGGAAGATATCAAAGCAAAATATGAGAATGGTATTCTGAGACTGTCAGTGCCGAAGGAAAGAGGCAAACCAGTTGAGACAAAGAAACAATCGCAATTGAAGGAT
>NZ_QTZH01000035.1:0-34264 GCF_003462585.1 Ruminococcus sp. OM04-4AA
AAGTTCCTTTGCGGCAGCAGGTGTTTTGCAAAAACAAGAAGTCCTTCTACCGGTTGGTCCAGCCGATGGATGACAGCAAGATAAGGTTCGCGTGAAGCGGTTTTTTAGCAGTATTTTTTATCAGATGATTTTTTAAAATACTGACCATATCTTTTGTGCCAATGCGGTTGCTCTGGGTAGGAACTCCAGCAGGTTTATGACAGACGATAATATCCTTGTCCTCATATATTATTTCAGGGGTAAGTGATGAAATCATAGTTGTATCCTTCTTTCTTGACAATCGCTAAAGTTGCGTCTAAACTGAGAATTAATAATGTTATAATGATACATGATGCAAACGAATCAGGTCAAGCTTTTAAGGAGAACATCAATGAATAATGACTGGGAACATTTTGGAGAAGAGATAAAGCAGACAATACAGGATGCAATTGATACAAAGGATTACAGCAGATTGAACCAGATGGTGTCTGATACGGTGAACCATGCGATGGACTGCGTCTCGGCAGGGATTAAAAACGGTGGCTGGTACAGAGATCCGAAGACCGGACAGCCATTATATGGAAATAAAAAGAATACCGGAAGCAGATCAGGTGCAGAAAACCAGAGGTATCGTCCGAATCAGGGACCGAAGATGGCGGAAATGAGAAATTATAGTCAGAATTGTCCGGTACCGGTGAGTCCAAGATATCTCAAAGGAACTTCGGTAAAGATCGGCGGAACTTTTCTGGCAGCGACAGGAGCTGTATTTGGATTGACTTCTGTTATTTTCCTTATCATCACTTTGATTGGAAGTGTGATCACAGCGTTTGATGTAGTCAGTGGTCTGATTATTGGAATTTTTGCAGTTGCTTTTATATCTTTTGCAGTGATGACTTATGTAGGAGTAGATATGGTACGTACGGTGGGAAGGTTTCGCCAATATGTATCTGTTCTGAGAGAACGGGAATTTTGTGATATTAAGGAAATTGCTTCTGCGACAGGACGAGATGCCAGAAAAGTTCTGAAAGATGTGAAAAAAATGATTACAAAAGGCTGGTTCTGTCAGGGACATCTGGATGAGAAAGAATCCTGCCTGATGGTCAGTGAACAGGCATGGAATCAGTATACAGCTCTTATGGAAGACATGAAACAGCGCAAGGCAGAAGAGCAGGCTGCTCAGAAAAAGATGCAGGAAGAGTATGACAGCCTTTCACCGGAAGTACAGAAGATTGTACAGGCAGGAGATGAATATGTGAGAAGGATCAAGGCAGCGAATGACGCAATTCCGGGAGAAGTGATTTCGGCAAAGATTTCCCGCATGGAACTGCTCGTGGATCGTATTTTTGACCGCGTGGAGCAGAATCCGGATTCTGTGAATGATATGCGAAGAATGATGGATTATTATCTTCCGACAACGATGAAACTTCTTGAAGCGTATGAAGAGCTGGATGCACAGCCGGTACAGGGAGAAAATATCATTTCTTCCAAGAAAGAGATTGAAGATACGATAGATACATTGAATCTTGCATTTGAGAAATTACTGGACAGTCTGTTCCAGGATACAGCATGGGATGTATCTTCAGATATTTCAGTGCTTCATACAATGCTTGCTCAGGAAGGTCTGACAGAAGACGGGCTGAAAAAATAATGATTTCCCAAACAGATAATGAATCAAAACAGTTACAAACAGAAGTGGAGGATTACTATGAGTGATGAATTCAAGGATGTAAGCACAGTGCCAACACTGACACTGAAACCGTTTCAGGAGGAAGAAAAAAAGAAACCGGTGGTGCAGCCGGAAGAACCGAAGCTGGACGATACGATTCTGACAGAAGAAGAACGCAGATGGTAGATGCATTTGCACAGCAGATCGATCTGACGAATTCTTCTATGATTCTTCAGTATGGCGCAGGCACACAGAAAAAGATGGCAGATTTCTCAGAAAGTGCTTTGGAAAATGTGAAGTCAAAGGATCTGGGAGAAGTTGGCACACTGCTTACGAATGTTGTAACTGAACTGAAGAGCTTTGATGAAGAAGAGAGCAAAGGATTTCTTGGAATATTTAAGAAAGCATCGAATAAAGTTGAATCTATGAAAGCAAAGTATTCGAAAGCCGAAGAAAATGTGAATCAGATCGTGAAAGCACTGGATAACCATCAGGTGCAGCTGCTGAAAGATGTTGCGATACTTGATAAAATGTATGATCTGAATCTTACTTATTTTAAAGAGCTTTCTATGTACATTCTTGCAGGAAAGAAAAAACTGGAAGAAGTAAGAAGCACACAGCTTGCTGAATTGATGAGCAAAGCTCAGGTAAGCGGTCTCCCGGAAGATGCGCAGGCAGCAAAAGATCTGGATTCGATGTGCAACCGTTTTGAAAAGAAGTTACATGATCTTGAACTGACGAGAATGATCTCCATCCAGACCGCACCACAGATCCGTCTGGTTCAGAATAATGATACACAGATGGTAGAGAAGATCCAGTCTACAATTGTGAATACGATCCCGTTGTGGAAGAGTCAGATGCTTCTTGCACTTGGAGTAGAACATTCTTCACAGGCGGCGGCAGCACAGAGACAGGTGACGGATATGACAAATGAACTGTTGAAGAAGAATGCGGAGACATTAAAAATGTCCACAATTGAGACTGCAAAAGAGTCTGAAAGAGGAATTGCAGATCTCGAGACATTGAAAGCAACAAATGAATCACTGATCTCTACATTGGATGAAGTGATGAACATTCAGAGAGAAGGAAGAGAAAAACGCCGGGAAGCGGAGGCGGAACTTCGCAATATGGAAAATGAATTGAAAGCAAAGCTTCTGGAAATCAGAGGATAAAGCTTTTTGGCTTGACAGCGGGTGTTTTATCAGTTAGAATTTCATTTGATAACTGACGTTGAACGGGAATAGTAGATACGCAGCATGCTTCAGAGAGAAGGCGGCAGGTGAGAGCCTTTGCATTACGGTATGGAACCGGCCCGGGAGTCCCTGTATGAAAGTACAGCGTAGGTCCTGCGTTAAAGGAGAAGAAAGTGAATGCAGATACAGAGATCATTTGTGTTGGTTTTGATTATAGAATGGATGTATTGCATTAATTAGGGTGGTACCGCCGGAGATATTCGGTCCCTATCGTGGGGATGCGATATCCCGGCGATTTTTTATATGTTAGGAAAATATTTCCTGATAAAAGCAAACTGCTGTCAGGGGACAGCAATGCAAAAAAACAAAAAGGAGAAGAACAATGGCAAAGAAATTAGTACAGAATATCACTGCCAGAGAAGAAGATTTTGCTCAGTGGTATACAGACGTTGTGCGTGAAGCAAAACTATGTGATTATTCAGGTGTTAAAGGATGTATGAACTACCTTCCGAACGGATATGCTCTGTGGGAGAATATTCAGAAGAACCTGGATGCACGTTTCAAAGAGACAGGAGTAGAGAATGTATACCTTCCGGTTATGATCCCGGAAAGCCTTCTTCAGAAAGAAAAGGATCATATCGAAGGATTTGCACCGGAAGTTGCATGGGTAACACATGGTGGACTGGAAGAACTTCAGGAAAGATTCTGTATCCGTCCTACATCTGAGACACTGTTCTGTGATGTCTGGAGCAAGACAGTTCAGTCTTACCGTGATCTTCCTAAAGTGTGGAATCAGTGGTGTTCCGTTCTTCGCTGGGAGAAGACAACAAGACCATTCCTCGTTCCAGAGAGTTCCTGTGGCAGGAAGGACATACAATCCATGCAACATACGAAGAAGCAGAAGAGCGTACAAAACAGATGTGGAGAGTCTACAGAGACTTTGCACAGGATGTTCTTGCAATCCCGGTAGTTTCCGGACGTAAGACAGAGAGCGAGAAATTCGCAGGAGCACAGGATACTTATACAATCGAAGCACTGATGCATGATGGAAAAGCACTGCAGTCAGCAACAAGTCACTTCTTTGGAAGTTCATTCCCGAGTGCGTTTGGTATTCAGTATTCAGATAAGAATAACGAACTTCATGAAGTATACGAGACATCCTGGGGATTGTCCACAAGAATTATCGGTGCGCTGATCATGGTACATGGAGATGACAGTGGACTCGTTATTCCACCGAGAATCGCACCGGTGCAGACAATGATTATTCCGATCGCTCAGCATAAAGAAGGTGTTCTTGATAAGGCAAATGAACTTGTTGATACACTGAAGGCAGCAGGATACAAAGTGAAAATCGACGATTCTGACAAAGCACCTGGATGGAAGTTCAGCGGACAGGAGATCCTTGGAATCCCGACACGTATCGAGATCGGACCGAAAGACATCGAGAATAATCAGGCAGTTATCGTACGCCGTGATACAAGAGAGAAGATTGTTGTTTCTCTGGATGAGCTTACAACAAAACTTGCCGAAGTTCTTGAGACAATGCAGAACGATATGTTCGAAAGAGCAAAAGCATTCCTTGATTCTCATATCAATGAAGCAACAACAATGGATGAGATGAATGAGAAGTTCAATGAGAACCTTGGATTCATCAAAGCAATGTGGTGTGGAGACGAAGCCTGTGAAGATGAGATCAAAGCTCAGACAGGCGGAGCTACATCAAGATGTATTCCGGAAGAGGAAGAACATCTTTCAGATGTATGTGTATGCTGCGGAAAACCGGCGAAGCATATGGTATACTGGGGCAAAGCGTACTAATTTATTTCGTTGAAAATAAAGAAGAGATTTACTTTCATAGTTGCTAGAAAAAAGAATTTGATTTAATAACAAATAACAGATGGTTTCTTAAGAAAAAAAGAGAGTGCCATCTGTTATTTTTGTATGAAAAATAATATGGAAAATGCGAAAAAAGCCTTGACTTTCGGCGCTAAACGTAATAAACTAAACAAGCGTGTGGAAAAAGACATTGTTCTTTTGATGCGAAAATCAGGATAACGAATTGATTATCCGCAGCCCCTTGAGGCATAAGCCCAAGGTAACGAATAATTCATAGGAGGTGAAAAGAATGCCAACATTTAACCAGTTAGTTAGAAAAGGACGTCAGACTTCTGAGAAGAAATCTACAGCACCGGCACTTCAGAAAGGATATAACTCCCTGAAGAAACGTGCAACTGATGCATCTGCACCACAGAAGAGAGGTGTATGTACAGCAGTTAAGACAGCTACACCTAAGAAGCCTAACTCAGCTCTGAGAAAGATCGCCAGAGTTCGTCTGTCAAACGGAATCGAAGTAACAAGCTACATTCCAGGTGAAGGACACAACCTTCAGGAGCATAGCGTTGTTATGATCCGTGGAGGAAGAGTTAAGGACCTGCCAGGTACAAGATACCACATTATCCGTGGAACACTTGATACAGCAGGTGTTGCTAAGAGAAGACAGGCTCGTTCTAAATACGGTGCTAAGAGACCGAAAGACGCTAAATAAGAAGTCGCGGATTGCAGTATAGTATTTTAGATAAGTGTAACTAATAGTTAAATCGTATCACAAACAGAACTATGATTAGTCGTAGGTTGCGGATGCTATATAGATTTCGCGGCTGCGAGCACATGGAATGTGATCTCATAGAAAGACACATGTGAGTACCGATGAATTAATCCCGGAAAAACCGGAAAATATGATTAAGGAGGGAAGGACCGTGCCACGTAAAGGACATACTCAGAAGAGAGATGTATTAGCGGATCCAATATACAACAATAAAGTTGTTACCAAACTTATCAACAACATCATGCTTGATGGTAAGAAAGGCGTAGCACAGAAGATTGTATACGGAGCATTTGAAAGAGTAGAAGCTAAGGCTGAGAAGCCGGCTATTGAAGTGTTTGAAGAGGCTATGAATAACATGATGCCAGTTCTTGAAGTTAAAGCAAGACGTATCGGTGGAGCAACATACCAGGTACCGATCGAGGTTAGAGCTGACAGAAGACAGGCACTCGCACTTCGCTGGTTAACTATGTATTCACGTCAGAGAGGCGAGAAGACACAGGAAGAAAGACTGGCAAATGAAATTCTTGATGCAGCTAACAACACAGGTGGAGCTGTAAAGAGAAAAGAAGATATGCACAAGATGGCAGAAGCAAACAAGGCGTTTGCTCACTATCGTTTCTAATTATTTTAGGAGGAAAAAATCTTGGCTGGAAGAGAATATCCATTAGAGAGAACCAGAAATATCGGTATTATGGCTCATATTGATGCTGGTAAGACTACACTGACAGAGCGTATTCTTTACTATACCGGTGTTAACTATAAGATTGGTGATACTCACGAAGGTACTGCTACAATGGACTGGATGGAACAGGAGCAGGAAAGAGGTATCACAATTACTTCAGCCGCTACAACATGTCACTGGACATTGGAAGAGAAGACAAAAGTGAAACCGGGCGCTTTAGAGCACCGTATCAATATCATTGATACTCCGGGACACGTTGACTTCACTGTAGAGGTTGAGCGTTCACTCCGTGTACTTGATGGAGCTGTCGGCGTATTCTGTGCTAAGGGTGGTGTTGAGCCGCAGTCAGAAAACGTATGGCGTCAGGCAGACACATACAATGTACCACGTATGGCATTCATCAATAAGATGGACATCCTTGGTGCTGATTTCTACAATGCTGTAGATCAGATCAAGACAAGACTTGGAAAGAACGCTATTTGTCTTCAGCTTCCAATCGGAAAAGAAGACGAATTCAAAGGAATCATCGATCTGTTCGAGATGCAGGCCTACATCTACAATGATGAGAAGGGTGAAGACATCACTGTAACAGATATTCCGGAAGAGATGCAGGATGAAGCTGAGCTTTATCACACAGAACTCGTAGAGAAAATCTGTGAGCTGGACGATGACCTTATGATGGAATACCTTGAGGGTGAAGAACCTTCTATCGATGCAATGAAAGTAGCACTGAGAAAAGCTACATGTGAGTGTACAGCTGTTCCGGTATGCTGCGGTACTGCATACAGAAACAAAGGTGTTCAGAAACTCCTTGATGCAATCATCGAGTTTATGCCGGCTCCAACAGACATCCCGGCAATCGAGGGTGTTGATGAAGACGGAAACGAAGTAGTAAGACACTCTTCTGATGAAGAGCCGTTCTCTGCTCTCGTATTTAAGATCATGACAGACCCATTCGTAGGTAAGCTTGCTTACTTCCGTGTGTATTCAGGTGTTATGAACTCCGGTTCTTATGTACTGAATGCTACTAAAAATAAAAAAGAGCGTGTTGGACGTATCCTTCAGATGCATGCCAACAAGCGTGAAGAGCTGGATAAAGTATATTCAGGAGATATTGCTGCAGCAATCGGATTCAAGTTCTCTACAACAGGAGATACAATCTGTGACGATCAGCATCCAGTAATTCTTGAGTCCATGGAATTCCCAGAGCCAGTTATCGAGCTCGCTATCGAGCCTAAGACAAAGGCTTCACAGGGAAAACTTGGAGAGTCTCTTGCAAAACTTGCAGAAGAAGACCCGACATTCCGTGCTCATACAGATAAAGAAACTGGACAGACAATCATCGCTGGTATGGGTGAGCTTCATCTTGAAATCATCGTTGACAGACTTCTTCGTGAGTTCAAGGTAGAGGCTAACGTAGGTGCACCTCAGGTTGCTTACAAAGAGTCCATCACAAAGCCAGTTGATATTGACAGCAAGTATGCGAAACAGTCTGGTGGACGTGGACAGTACGGACACTGTAAAGTTAAATTCGAGCCAATGGATGTCAACGGTGAGGAGACATACAAGTTCGAGTCTACTGTAGTTGGAGGAGCTATTCCGAAGGAATACATCCCGGCAGTAGGTGAAGGTATTGAAGAAGCTATGAAGTCTGGTATCCTTGGAGGATTCCCTGTAGTTGGTGTTTACGCTAACGTATACGACGGATCTTACCATGAAGTCGATTCCAGTGAGATGGCATTCCACATCGCTGGTTCCCTTGCATTCAAGGATGCTATGAAACAGGGCGCACCTGTACTTCTTGAGCCTATCATGAAGGTAGAGGTTACAATGCCTGAAGAATATATGGGAGATATCATCGGAGACCTGAACTCACGTCGTGGACGTATTGAAGGTATGGATGATCTCGGTGGCGGAAAGATCGTACGTGCGTACGTTCCTCTGTCAGAAATGTTTGGATACTCTACAGATCTTCGTTCCAGAACACAGGGACGTGGTAACTACTCAATGTTCTTTGAGAAATATGAGCCAGTACCGAAGTCTGTACAGGAGAAAGTATTATCCAACAAAAATGCCTAAAATATCATAAAAGGCTTGAAAATCGGCTAAGTTTGAAATATAATCAAACTTAGCCAGGTTTAAAATAGAAAACCAAAACAAGGTTGCCCCATTGAGGGTTATATTTTTAAGGAGGATATTCAAAATGGCAAAGGCTAAATTTGAAAGAACAAAACCGCATTGTAATATCGGTACTATCGGACACGTTGACCATGGTAAAACAACTCTTACAGCTGCTATCACAAAAGTACTTTCTCACAGAGTAGAAGGTAACGCATCTGTAGATTTCGAGAACATCGATAAGGCTCCAGAAGAAAGAGAGCGTGGAATCACAATCTCTACAGCACACGTTGAGTATGAGACAGCTAACCGTCACTACGCACACGTTGACTGCCCAGGACATGCTGACTACGTTAAGAACATGATCACAGGAGCAGCTCAGATGGACGGAGCTATCCTTGTTGTAGCTGCAACAGACGGAGTTATGGCTCAGACTAAAGAGCATATTCTTCTGTCCCGTCAGGTTAACGTACCATACATCGTTGTATTCATGAACAAATGTGACATGGTAGACGACGAAGAACTTCTTGAACTCGTAGAGATGGAGATCCGTGAAGTACTTAACGAGTATGACTTCCCAGGAGATGACACACCGATCATCCAGGGATCAGCTCTTAAGGCTCTTGAAGATCCAGACGGAGAGTGGGGAGACAAGATCATGGAACTTATGGACGCTGTTGATACATGGATCCCAACACCAGAGCGTGCTACAGACAAGCCATTCCTTATGCCAGTAGAGGACGTATTCTCTATCACAGGACGTGGAACAGTTGCAACTGGTAGAGTAGAGCGTGGAACACTTCACGTATCTGACGAAGTTGAAATCATCGGTATCCACGAGGACGTTAAGAAGACTGTTGTAACAGGAATCGAGATGTTCCGTAAGCTTCTTGATGAGGCTCAGGCTGGAGATAACATCGGAGCACTTCTTCGTGGTATTCAGAGAACAGAGATCGAAAGAGGACAGGTTCTTATCAAACCAGGTACAGTAAGCTGCCATAAGAAATTCACATGCCAGGTTTACGTACTGACAAAAGACGAGGGTGGACGTCATACTCCATTCTTCAACAACTACCGTCCACAGTTCTACTTCAGAACAACAGACGTAACAGGTGTTTGCGAGCTTCCAGAAGGAATCGAGATGTGTATGCCTGGAGATAACGTAGAGATGACAGTTGAACTGATCCATCCAGTAGCTATGGAGGAAGGTCTTCGTTTCGCTATCCGTGAAGGTGGACGTACAGTAGGATCAGGTACAGTTGCTACAATCATCGAGTAATTAATATCTAGATAGATTTAATATCGATACTTAAAATGAAATATGCCCGCAGGACTTCGGTTCTGCGGGTTTTTCTATTGGTGCGCAAATATTCAAAAAAGTATTATCTTAAATATGTTGTGCTTTGAAAAATCCTATTGAAACTGCCCGCATTTCTCAGTATAATATCACTGTATTAGGAAATACTTTGAAAAACGTCTGTTAGGGAAGATTCTCTAACGGACGTTTTTGGGGATAATCAAAATCATATGGCTAATGGGAGGAATTTATGGATAAGGCATATTTAAAGCGGGCAAGTACCGTTGCAAAGGTCATTTTTGGAAACGTTTTCTATGCGTTTGTAATCAAACTTTTTCTTTTACCGGGGAATCTGATGACAGGAGGAACAACCGGTATTGGTCTGGTAGTGAAGCATTTTACGGGAGCATCAATTTCTGGATTTGTCTTAGCATTTAATATTGTGATGCTGATAGTTGGAGTGATTTTTCTTGGTAAGAAATTTGCACTGACGACAATTCTCAGTTCTTTCACATATCCAATTGCATTGGAAGCGGCCAATCATATTTTTGGGGATCTGGTGATCACGGATAATCCAATGCTGAATACGATTTTTGCCGGACTTGGAATCGGGATTGGACTTGGTATTGTAATTCGAACGGGAGCTTCTACCGGAGGTATGGATATTCCACCGTTGATTTTGAATAAGTATTTTCGAATTCCGGTGTCAGTGAGTCTGAATGTATTTGATATATTGATTCTGTTACCGCAGATTCTATATAATCCTCCGGAACGTGTTTTATACGGAATTTTACTGGTAATAATCTACACGACAGTGCTGGACAAAGTGTTAGTGATGGGAAATACCAAGACGGAAGTTAAGATTATCAGCAAACATGTGGAAGAAGTACGTCAGGCAATTCTTGCACAGGTAGACAGAGGCGTGACGATGCTGTATGGGGAAGGCGGTTACAAACAGGAACAAACGCAGATTGTATTGAGTATTGTGTCTAATCGAGAACTTCCACAGGTTGAGAAACTGATCAGACAGATTGATCCGGAGGCATTTATGATCATCAGCAGAGTTACAGAGGTACGAGGAAGAGGATTCTCTTTGAGCAAACACTACGGAGAAGAGGAAGACTGCTGATGCTGCAAAAACAGTACTGTAGATTAAACATTTATAGAATTTAGGAAGAACAGTTGTATGTTAAATAAAAAAGATTTCTTAAAATACGCATCAAAATTAGCCTTTCCGATCATGATTCAAAATTTGATTGGAACATTGGTAAATATTGCCGATACGGTAATGCTTGGATACGTAAGCCAGACGGCGATGTCAGCTTCATCACTTGCGAACCAGTATACGTTTATTCTGTTCTGCTTATATTACGGTATGGCTACAGGAACTTCGGTTCTGTGTGCCAGTACTGGGGAAAAGGGGATAAAAAGACAGTAGAAAAGATTCTCGGTCTGGCGGAACGGATTTCACTGATCGTCTCGCTTATATTTTTCGTTATTTCCTTTACTATGCCGGTTACGGTTATGAAGATTTTCACAAACAGTCCGGATACGATTGCTGCCGGAAGTGAGTATTTGAAGGTGATTTCATTTTCATTTATGTTTATGGGGTTCTCACAGGTTTTTATGAGCGCTCTTCGAAGTATTGGAAAAATAATGCTGCCTTCTATTACGTACATTGTTTCTCTTTGTGTCAATGTACTTTGTAATGCCACATTTATCTTTGGTCTGTTTGGATTTCCAAAGCTTGGCGTTACAGGTGTTGCACTTGGTACTGTGATTGCCAGAATTACAGAGGTATTAATTTGTCTCATCTATTCATTAAACAGTTCAGATGTCAGATTCCGGATAAAATACTTCTTTGCAAAATCAGGCATTTTGTTTCAGGACTTTATGAAAATTGCCACTCCAGCCGTGATAAATGATGTTGTCTGGAGTTTTGCCACTTCAGCATTTGCAGCAATTCTTGGGCATATCGGAGATGACATGGTTGCAGCAAATGCGGTTGCTGTTATGGTGGTAAATATTGGTGCTATTGCCTGCCGCGGTTTTGCAAATGCTACGACTATCATTATCAGCCAGGAGTTAGGAAAAGATCAAATTGATACAGCCGGAGAATACGGGAAACGGATGCTTAGGATAACACTTGCTGTAAGCCTGATCGGATGCGTTATCATTCTGGCGATTCGTCCTCTGATACTGGACTTCTATCGGGATAAATTGACCGAGACTGCCCTTTCTTATCTTAGCATTTTTATAATTATGACAACCTGGCGTCTTGTGGGAGAAGGGATTAATACCTGCCTTATATGCGGTTGTTTCAGAGGTGGTGGAGATTCCAGATTTGGAATGATCGTAGATTCCATATTTATGTGGCTTGTTGCAGTTCCGGCAACTTTCCTTGCAGCATATGTTTTTAAATTACCGCCTGTCTGGGTTTACTTTGTAATGACTTTAGATGAGTTCGAGAAAATGCCCGTGGTATTTATTCACTATTTCAGAAAGAAATGGCTTACAAATATTACCAGAGATTTTGATTGAGGAGAAGTATGATCATGTCAAAAGATGAATATCTAATTACAGATGCGCCCCTGAAAGCGTTAACTGTTTTTGCAATGCCTATGATCTTAGGCAGTTTTTTTCAGCAGATATATAATATGGCTGATTCGATCATTGTCGGTCAGTTTGTTAGTTCTTCGGCACTTGCGGCTGTCGGCGCCTGTGCTGCACTTACGATGTTTTCATTTGTGTAGCTCTGGGCGCCGGTGTAGGCGCAGGTGTACTCGTAAGCCGTTATTTTGGAGCCAGAGATTATGGTAAAATGAAAACAATTGTGTCGACATCGCTGATCAGCTTTTTAGTCCTGAGCATACTACTTGGAATCTTTGGTTTTTGCTTTTCACATTCAATGATGAGTTTATTACAAACACCTCCTGATATACTGGATGAAGCAGTACTGTATCTGCGGGTTTATTTTGTGGGATTCCCATTTCTGTTTATGTACAACATCCTCTCAACGATGTTTACTTCCATCGGTGAATCCAGAATTCCATTGGTTCTTCTGATTTTTTCATCTGTATTAAATATTTTTATGGATCTTTGGATGGTAGCCGGACTTGGTCTCGGCGTGTTTGGTGCGGCCCTGGCAACGCTTATTGCACAGGGGATTTCCGCGGTCTTTTCATTTCTGATTTTCCTTTATAGAATGAGACGGTATAAATGTCAGTTTAAATGGTTTGACGGACAGGAGTTATATTCGATGCTTCAAATTGCCATACCGTCAGTTCTTCAGCAGTCTACAGTGTCGATTGGTATGATGATCGTACAGGCCGTTGTAAATCCATTTGGTACACAGGCACTCGCAGGTTATTCGGCAACGATGCGAGTGGAAAATGTTTTTTCACTGATTTTTGTATCCATCGGCAATGCGATTTCGCCGTATATATCCCAGAATCTTGGTGCAAAGAAAATCGAACGGCTCAAAAAAGGCTATCAGGCGGCACTGGTGTTAGATCTATGTTTCGCAGTCCTTGCTTTTCTGGTCATTGAATCACTGCACAATCAGATTTCTTCCTTATTCCTTGGAAAAGATGGAACAGCTTTAGCGTATCAGGTATCCGGTGATTATATGAGATGGCTCGGATATTTTTTCATCTTTATGGGTATCAAGATGGCAACCGATGGTGTTCTTCGCGGATTTGGAATCATGCGTCCGTTTCTCATTGCGAATATGGTAAATCTTGCGATCCGTTTGTCTGTCGCTTTGATTTGTGCACCGCGGTTCGGAATTGCATTTGTCTGGCTTGCAGTACCGGCCGGATGGCTTGCAAACTTCCTGATTTCTTATGCAGCACTCAGAAAATCATGGCCGATTGAGGAAGATAAAGGAGCAATATCATGCAGAAAATATTGATTGTAGAAGACGATACAAATATTAATAACTTGCTTCAGGAGGCATTATCCAAAGAAGGCTATTCTTGTGAGCAGGCATTTTCCGGAACCGAAGCAAAGCTGCTCTTAAATATGCAGGAGCACGGTTATGCACTGGTACTGTTGGATCTGATGCTGCCTGGAATTTCCGGAGAGGCAGTTCTGGAGGAAATACGGAAAAAGGGAAATCTTCCGGTTATTGTGTTGACTGCAAAAGACAGCCTGGATGAAAAGGTAGAGGTTTTAACGAGCGGAGCGGATGATTATATAACGAAACCATTTGAAATCAGGGAAGTGCTGGCAAGGGTTCAGGTACAGCTCCGTCATAAAGAAGAAAAGGAAGCAGAGGAACAGCATACGCTTTCATTTAAAGATATGGTATTAAACAGAAATACATTTCAGGTTGAAATTGCTGGAAAGATACTTCCGAAGATCACAAAACAGGAGTTTGCGATTTTAGAATTACTGCTCAGGAATCCAAAACAGGTTTTCAGTAAAGAGGATATTTTCGAATATGCATGGGACGAGCCTTACATGGGTGAGACAAAGACATTGGACGTTCATATCAGCAATATCCGCAAGAAGATCAAACAAGTGACTTCGGAGGAATACATTGAGACAGTATGGGGAATCGGTTATCGTCTTCATGCGTAATCTTTACTCTTTTTTTACTATTTATTTGCGTTTGATTAGGATTCCTCTTTTATGATAAATGCAGATAAGAAAAAGGAGATGAAAAATTTGAGTGAGATGTTGTTGGAAACACGGGGATTGACGAAGCGGTATGGACATCATAAAGCTGTGGACAGTGTCAGCATGCATATTAAAAAGGGCGCTATCTATGGATTTATCGGACGAAATGGAGCAGGGAAGACGACTTGCCTGAAGATGATCAGTGGACTTTCCAGGCCAACGAGTGGAGAGATTGAGATCTTCGGATACAAGGGAAAGGATTTACAGAAAGTCCGCTCCCGTGTGGGATGTCTGATTGAAGCACCGGGATTATATGGAAATATGACCGCATATGAAAATCTGAATATCAAATGCAAGCTGTTTGGGATAAAGAAAGCAGGTTACATTGAAGAGATATTGAAAACAGTAGGTCTGGAGCATGTGGGACGGAAAAAGACAAAACACTTTTCACTTGGAATGAAACAGCGTCTGGGTATCGGCCTTGCTTTGGTTGGAGAACCGGATCTGTTAGTCCTGGATGAACCGATCAATGGGTTAGATCCACAGGGAATTGCTGAAGTCCGGGACACAATTCAGAGACTTCAGAAAGAGAGGAATATGACGATTTGCATTTCCAGTCATATACTGGAGGAATTATCGAAGATTGCTACTGATTACGGAATCATTCACAATGGAAGTTTGTTGCAGGAGCTTACGAGGGAAGAATTAATGCGAAGATGCAGTGAACGGATGGAATTAACACTGGCTGATCCAAAGCTTGCAATTCCGGTGTTGGATGCCATGGGATTCACGAATTATCAGGTGACAGACAAAGAACATATTCACATTTTTGAACGTCTGAATGAAAGCGCAGCGTTGAATATGGAACTTGCAAAGGCAGGAATTCCGGTAAAAGGGATTTCTATAACAAGTGAAGAACTGGAAACGTATTTCCTGAATCTGACAGGAGGTGCCAGTCATGCTTAATATGATAAAAATGGATTTGTACCGGATGTTTCGGACCAAAAGTATGTATGTAGTATGGATCGTGCTGGCTGTGTCAGTACTGTTTACAACGTTTATGTGTAAAACAGATTATGATTTATTAAGTAAAGAAGATACCGTTCGGCAGGAGCAGTTTGCGGAACCGACTGCGGAGAATATTAATGTGGGAATGATGGTGACACTGCCGACAGAACCGGGAGAAAAGGTTACGGTGTATGACATTTTCTTTGCAAATTCTCAGGGGAAATTTTATGCGTTGTTTCTGGTGATTTTTGCGGTGATGTTTTCAACAGCGGATATCGGAAGCGGTTATATTAAAAATATTGGCGGCCAGGTTCAAAAAAGAGGAGCACTGATTTTTTCCAGAGCTATTGCGTTGGCGGTCTTTACGGTGCTGACAATGGCAGGCGCATTCTTGCTCCAGGCAGTGGCGAATTATATTGTCTTCAGAGAACTGACATGGGGAAGTTCAAAAGCTGTTCTGTCTTATTTCCTGACGGAGCTGGCACTTCATTATGCACTCGTGTTGATCTGCATGGCGATTGCAATTATTCTGAAAAATAATGTGATCAGCATGGTCATCGCGATTTGTCTTACAATGAATATAATGAGTATCGTATACGGATTGATAAACAGTGCTGTTCGGAAAATGGGAATCCAGAATTTCCAGATTTATAAGTATACGATAACCGGGAAATTATCACTGCTTTCTATGAATCCAAGTAGAAATGAGTGTCTGGCAGCATTCGGCGTGGCGATTGTGTTTGCGGTTATAATGATAGCTGCAAGCAGTGCTGTTTTTCAAAAGAGGGATATTTAGCGGATGTATATCGTAATTGGAATATTAGCAGGAATTATCATTTTACAATTTATTATTATGTGGAAATATCAGCGGCAGGTGAAGGACATCTGCCGCCAATTGGCGTTCTTGATGAAACATGACAGTAACATGTTGATTCAACGCGAGTTTGATTTGGGTGGAATCGGAACGCTTTCAGACAGATTGAATGAACTTCTGGAATTACAAAGAAAAGAGAAGCAGCGTTATCAGGAGAAAGAAGCTTTGATTGCGGATACTTATACGAACCTTTCCCATGATATCCGGACACCGCTGACATCTCTGGATGGATATTTTCAGCTTATGGAAGAATGCGAAAATGTCGAAGACCAGAGACGTTATCTGAATATTATTCATGAAAGAATACACAGTCTGAATGAAATGCTGGAAGAACTTTTCACATTTACAAAGTTAAAAAATGAATCCTATAGTCTGGAACTGACGCCTTGCTGTATCAACCGGATTTTGAAAGAAACGGTGTTTTCCTATTATGATGACTGGGTAAGAAGGGGAATCCAGCCGGATATTCAGATTACAGAAGAACTGCTATCTATAGCCGGAAATAAACAAGGACTCCACCGTGTTATTCAGAATGTAATTAAAAATGGCCTGGATCATGGAGAAAAGAAGATAAGTATTGTGTTAGAACGCAAGCAGGAACGCGCGGTATTGCGAATCAGCAATCAGGTGATACATTCGGAGCAGATCGATATAGAACATGTCTTTGACAGATTTTATAAAGCGGATGTGGCAAGGAGCAAAACATCTACCGGATTGGGATTATCTATTGCAAAGGAACTTGTGAAACGTATGAATGGAGAAATCAGCGCAAAGACAGAGAAAAATGAGTTTGCTATTGAGCTGAGCTTTCCGCTTTCTAGCTAAAAAATCTGTGGGAATCGCACTTTATTGAGTTACAATGCTGAATTGCGAAAATTTAGATTTACCGAAACACTGAAATATGTTAAGATGATAACAGTTATGTTTAAAAAATATGGATCAGATTGAAGGAGGTCTTTACATGATTAAATTGTACGAGAATGGCGTATATCTTCTCAATGGAACTGAGATAGTAGAAGACACAGGGAATGTGCAGGTTCCGCTGACGAAAGAAGAAGCCACTCAGAACACAATGGCATATGGTATTTTAAAGGCACACAATACATCAGAGAACATGGAACGTCTGCAGATTCGTTTTGATAAGCTGACATCCCATGACATTACATTTGTTGGAATTATCCAGACAGCACGTGCGTCAGGACTTGAGAAGTTCCCGATGCCATATGTACTTACAAACTGTCATAACAGTCTTTGTGCAGTTGGTGGAACGATCAACGAAGATGACCATATGTTTGGACTAACTTGTGCGAAGAAGTACGGCGGAATGTATGTACCACCGCATCAGGCAGTTATCCATCAGTTTGCCCGTGAGATGCTTGCAGGCGGAGGAAAGATGATTCTTGGATCTGACAGCCATACACGTTACGGAGCACTCGGAACGATGGCTATGGGTGAAGGTGGACCGGAGCTTGTGAAACAGCTTCTGAACAAGACTTATGATATTAAGATGCCGGGCGTGATCGGAATTTACTTAGACGGAGAGCCGATGAAGGGTGTAGGACCGCAGGACGTTGCTCTTGCAATCATCGGAGCTACATTCAAGAACGGCTATGTGAACAATAAGGTTATGGAGTTCGTTGGACCTGGAGTCAGCAAGCTGAGTGCAGATTTTCGTATCGGAATCGACGTTATGACAACAGAGACAACTTGTCTGTCTTCTATCTGGAAAACAGATGAGAAGATTCAGGAGTTCTATGACATTCACGGAAGAAGTGAGGATTACAAAGAGCTGAATCCTGGAGCAGTTACATATTATGATGGTATGGTTTATGTAAACTTAAGCGAGATTAAGCCTATGATCGCAATGCCGTTCCATCCAAGTAACGTATATACAATTGATGAACTGAATGCAAATCTGTCTGACATCCTTCATGATGTAGAGCAGAAAGCACTTGTAAGCCTTGACGGCGCAGTTGATTACTCTCTGCAGGATAAGATCAGAAACGGTAAGTTCTATGTAGAGCAGGGAATCATCGCAGGATGTGCAGGTGGTGGATTTGAAAACATCTGTGCGGCTGCAGATATCATCAAAGGAAAGAACATCGGAGCAGATGAATTTACATTCAGCGTTTACCCGGCAAGTACACCGATTTATATGGAACTTGTTAAGAATGGTGCAATTGCAGATCTTATGGAAGCAGGAACTGTTGTGAAGACAGCATTCTGTGGACCATGTTTCGGAGCAGGAGATACACCGGCGAATAACGCATTCTCTATCCGTCATACAACAAGAAACTTCCCGAACCGTGAAGGAAGCAAGCTACAGAACGGACAGATCTCTTCTGTAGCACTGATGGATGCTCGTTCTATTGCAGCAACAGCAGCAAACAAGGGATTCTTAACATCGGCAACAGCAATGGATGTAGAATACAAAGGACAGAAATATCACTTTGATAAGAATATTTATGCAAACCGTGTATTTGACAGCAAGGGCGTTGCAGATCCGAGCGTTGAGATCAAATTTGGACCAAACATTAAGGACTGGCCGGCAATGTCAGCACTTCCGCAGAATCTGCTTGTGAAGGTCGTATCCGAGATCCATGATCCTGTTACAACAACAGATGAGCTGATTCCGTCCGGAGAGACATCTTCCTACCGTTCTAACCCGCTGGGACTTGCAGAGTTCGCTCTTTCCAGAAAAGACCCTGCATACGTTGGTCGTGCGAAAGAAGTACAGAAAGCTCAGAAAGCAATTGAAGCAAATGAATGTCCGGTAGATGCGCTTGCAGAACTGAAACCGGTAATGGATAAGATCCACGAGACCTATCCGGAAGTTGGCAAGGACAACCTCGGTGTCGGAAGTACAATCTTCGCAGTAAAACCGGGAGACGGATCTGCTCGTGAGCAGGCAGCTTCCTGTCAGAAAGTACTTGGCGGATGGGCAAATATCGCAACAGAGTATGCGACAAAGCGTTACCGTTCAAACCTGATCAACTGGGGAATGCTTCCGTTCCTGACAGAAGAAGATCATGAAGCACTTTCCTTCAAGAACGGAGATTACATCTTTGTTCCTGATGTAAGAAAAGCAGTAGAAGAGAAAGCGGATGTGATCAAAGCTTATGTTGTAGGTGATGAGCTCAAAGAGCTGAACCTTAAGCTTGGAGATCTGACAGACGCAGAGCGTGAGATCATTCTTGACGGATGTCTGATCAATTACTATAGAAATCATTAATCATTATTGAAAATCATGAATCAATTATTGGATATGATAAAATGAAATAAAAGCGGCGAGATATGGGAAATGACCTGTATCTCGCTGTTTTTATCTTGCTAATTAAATTTTCACATGCTAGTATTAAAACGAAATAAAATGTAGCACGTTAAGGTATAAGAACGGAAAGATATGAAGATAGAAAATAGCATAGATATCGTGATCACCTGGGTAGATGGAAATGATCCGGAGTGGAGAAGCGAAAAGAATAAAACAAGATACGGAAAAGAGCAATTGTCGGAGACAGATGACAGAGAAGAACGTTTCCGGGATTGGGAGAATCTAAGATACTGGTTCCGCGGAATTGAAAACTGCGCGTCATGGGTAAGAAAAATCCATTTTGTGACATGGGGACATATACCGGAATGGCTGAATACAAAGCATCCAAAGTTAAACATCGTGCGGCATATAGATTATATCCCGCCAGAGTTTTTACCAACATTTAATTCTCATACAATAGAATGGAACATGCATAGAATCCCGGGCTTATCTGAGCAGTTCGTATATTTTAATGATGATATGTTCCTGCTGAAAAGAACCGATGAAACAGATTTTTTCAGAAATGGGCGCCCTGTTGATATGTTGGCATTACAGCCGGATGTGGCTAATGTTGACAATCCGGTAATGCCATATATCTATTTGAACAATGCAATGGTTCTTGCCAGATATTTTGATAAATATAAAAATATGAAACAACAGCCCGGAGCATACTTCCATTTCGGATATCCACTGAAATATTTCGTCTACAATATGCTGGAAATGGCATTTCCGCGTTATACCGGTTTTTATACAGTTCACGGTCCGTCGCCACTTCGAAAGGACACATTTGAGAAATTATGGGAACTTGAGCCGGAACTTTTGACGAAAGTATGTGGGCATTCGTTCCGGCATAAAGAAGATATCAGTCAGTATGTTCTTCGGGAGTATCAGAAGCTGAGTGGTGAGTTTATCCCTAAAAACGTAGAAAAAACATGCCGTTATTATGAACTTGCAACGAATAACGATAAACTTTACAGAACAGTTGCTGAAAGAAGAGAAAAGATAATCTGTATCAATGATGCCAATTGTGAAATTGATTTTGACAGAACAAAAAGAGAATTGAACAATGCATTTGAGATTGCTTTTCCAGAAAAATCTGCCTATGAAAATTTTTAAAAAAAATCAGAAAATATATGCGAAAACAAAAGAAGTATTTGGAAATCCGCTTATGGGATATGCTCCATGTGCGTGGAATGAAAGTGTTCGGAAAGATGTGACGCTTCTGTATATGGATATTACCTGGGCGGAACTTGAGCCGGTGGAAGGGCAATTTGCCTGGGATGCGATCGATGCGGAAAATCAGGTGGCAAGATGGCAGGCAGAAGGAAAGCACATGGTACTTCGATTTGTGTGTGATATTCCTGGAAACAGCAGACACATGGACATTCCCGAGTGGCTGTATGAGAAAACAGGGCATGCAGGAAAGTGGTACGATACAGCTTTCGGAAAAGGATTCGCACCGGATTACAGTAACGAACAGTTTCTGGCTGCTCATAAAAAAGCAGTGAAAGCATTTGGGGAACATTATGGAAGGTCTGATTTGGTTAGTTACGTAGAACTTGGAAGCCTTGGACATTGGGGCGAATGGCATGTAGCCTATCATATAGGCATCAGGCGGCTGCCGTCAAGAACTGTAAGAGAGCAGTATGTTCTTCCATGGCTGGAAGCCTTTCCAAAAGCAAAACATCTTATGAGAAGACCCTTTTCGATCGCAAAGGAATATCATATGGGGGTATATAATGATATGACAGGTGATGCGGATGCTACAGAAAGATGGCTTTATGAGATTGCGAATGGTGGAGATTATGATCAGACAAATGAAAAAGGGGAACTTCAGTCAATGCTAGATTTCTGGAATTACGCACCATCCGGTGGTGAATTCACAAGCGCAGTTCCAATGAAGAAACTATTGGAAACGGAACTTTCACAGACGATAAATCTTATTCAAAAGGCTCATACTACATTCCTTGGTCCGATGACAGCCGATGCAGCTTATGAGTGCGGATACAATAAAGTGTTGCAAAATCTGGGATATCGGTTATACATTTCAAAGGCTGTATTGAAACCTAAGATTCATGGGACAAGTCTTGAAATTACATGGGGAAATGATGGAGTGGCACCATTTTATCAGGATTGGCCGGTATGGATAGCTGTCGAAAATGAACAAAGCGAACAGATAGAAAAAAAGCAGCTGGATTTACAACTGAATAATATAACTCCAGGAATAGAGAAAAAGGTTAAGGTAACCCTTTATACACCGGGATTAGTAGAAAAAGCAGAAAACGGATGTCGTATCAGCGTGGGCATCGAAGATCCGATGACAGGAAAAGAAAGTGTCCGTCTGGCGATGGATATATTATATGAAGACGGGAAGAATTATTTGTGGTAAAATAAAGCACAAGATTAGAAATATTGAAAACAGGCGGTAAATAAAATGATATTTGATACACATGCGCATTACGATGATGAGCAGTTTGACACAGACAGAGATGAGCTACTAAGCAGTATGGCAGCAGGCGGTGTTGGAGCAATTGTGGATGCAGCGGCGACAGTAGAGTCCTGGGATAAGATAGTAGAACTTGCAGAGAAGTATTCATTTATATATGGATCAGTAGGTGTACATCCGGACGAAGTCGGTGCACTGAATGAAGAGAATTTCGCTCGAATGAAAGAAATATTAAAGAAAGAAAAGATCGTTGCTGTTGGCGAGATCGGACTTGATTATTATTGGGATAAAGAAGGGCATGATCTGCAGAAACATTGGTTCATCAGACAGCTGGATCTTGCGCGAGAGATGAACAAACCTGTGATGATCCATAGCCGTGAGGCGGCAGCTGATACGATGGAAATTATGAAAGAACATGGAAAAGGACTCAAAGGTGTGATACACTGTTATTCTTACAGCCTTGAGATGGCGCGAGAATATGTAAAGATGGGATATTACATCGGAGTTGGCGGTGTTGTTACATTCAAGAATTCAAAGAAATTAAAAGAGATTGTAGAAGAGATTCCGCTGGAGTCAATTGTTCTTGAGACAGACTGCCCGTATCTGGCACCGATACCGTTCAGAGGGAAGAGAAATTCGTCCTTATACCTGCCATATGTTGTAGAAGCGATCGCAGAGCTAAAAGGCATTTCTGCGGAGCAGGTGATCGAACAGACAGAGAAGAATGCAAGGGATCTATATCAATTATAAGAAATGGAGAGATGAGATGAAAGAACCAACACTTGGAAATCCACAGAATACGATAGAAGTATTACAGAAATATAATTTCGTATTCCAGAAAAAGTTCGGTCAGAACTTTCTGATCGATACACATGTACTGGACAAAATTATTGCGGCAGCAGAGATTACAAAAGATGATTTTGTATTGGAAATCGGACCGGGAATCGGAACGATGACACAGTATCTGGCATGTGCAGCGAGAAAAGTTGTTGCAGTTGAGATTGACAAGGCACTGATTCCGATTCTGGAAGATACGCTTTCAGATTATGACAATGCCCGTGTTATTAACAATGACGTTCTGAAAGTAGATATTGCAAAGCTTGCAGAAGAGGAAAATGGAGGAAAGCCGATCAAGGTTGTGGCCAACCTGCCATATTACATTACAACACCAATTATCATGGGACTTTTTGAGAATCATGTTCCGATCAAGAGTATTACAGTTATGGTTCAGAAAGAAGTCGCAGACCGTATGCAGGTGGGACCGGGAACGAAGGACTATGGTGCACTGTCTCTTGCTGTGCAATATTATGCGAAACCATATATTGTTGCAAATGTACCGCCGAACTGCTTTATGCCTCGTCCGAAGGTTGGATCTGCGGTAATACGTCTGGAACGTTATGAAGAACCACCGGTGAAGGTAAAGGATGAAAAGCTTATGTTCCGTATTATCCGTGCCTCCTTTAACCAGAGAAGAAAGACTTTGGCAAATGGACTGAAGAATTCGGCAGAACTTGACTACACGAAGGAAGAAATCGAGGCAGCGATTGAAGCACTCGGAAGAGGTGCATCTATTCGAGGGGAAGCCCTTACGCTGGAAGAATTTGCAAAGCTGGCAGATTTTCTTTATGATTGCAGATAAAATAATATTAAAGGAATTTACAAAGTTGCTGTTTACAAAAATGTAGTGGACAGCAACTTTATTCTTCTTCACTTTTTGATTCATAAAGATTTAATATTCAGTTAATTGTTTACTAGACGGATATCTAGTATAATTAAAAGATAAAAGACATTAGAAGAAACAAGAGAAGGAGGAAGAGCCCATGGCCAAAGATATTAACAGCATATTTTTTGACATCACTCCGGAGATTGAAGAACTTGCTCTGAAATGTGAAACGAACAATGCAATTGACAAAGAACTCTATACCAAATACGAGGTAAAAAGAGGACTTCGAGATCTGAACGGTAAAGGTGTACTTGCCGGATTGACGAATATATCCGATGTGTGTGCAACAAAGATTGTAGACGGTGTATCCGTACCGTGTGCAGGTAATCTTTATTACAGAGGTTACAATATTAAAGATCTTGTAAGCGGTTTCCTTGAGGCAAAACATTTTGGATTTGAGGAGATTGCATATCTGCTTCTTTTCGGAGAGCTTCCGAATCAGAAGGAACTTGAGAATTTTAAGGATATGATAGCTGACCGCCGGATGCTTCCACCGAATTTTGTACGTGACGTGATCATGAAGCTCCGAGCCGTGATATGATGAACAGTATTACAAGAAGTATTCTTCAGCTTTATTCTTACGATGACAAAGCGGATGATACAAGCATTCCGAATGTACTGCGTCAGAGTCTGAACCTGATCAGCCAGTTCCCAATGCTTATGGTTTACAGCTATCTTGCTTACAATTATAAAATGGGTGAAGACCTGTATATTTATGCACCGAAGAAAGAACTGTCTATGGCAGAGAATATTCTGATGATGCTCAGAGAAGATCGTCAGTATACAGAACTTGAGGCGAAGATCCTTGATATGGCTCTTGTTCTTCATATGGATCACGGCGGTGGTAACAACTCAACATTTACAACGCATGTTGTTACATCTTCAGGAACAGATACTTATTCTACAATTGCAGCAGCTATGGCGTCCTTGAAAGGGCCAAAACATGGTGGTGCGAACGTAAAAGTAACACAGATGTTTGAAGATATGAAGACGCAGCTGACAGACTGGCAGGATGATGATCAGATCAGAGCTTACCTTGAGGCACTGCTGGAGAAGAGAGCGTTTGATAAGAGAGGTCTGATCTATGGAATGGGACATGCGATTTATTCTGTATCCGACCCAAGAGCGGAGATCTTCAAGAAGTTTGTAAAGCAGCTTGCATATGAAAAGGGCCACGAGGCAGAATATGTACTGTATGAGAAAGTAGAGAAGATGGCACCGGAGATCATTAGCGAGAGACGTAAGATGTATAAAGGTGTTAATGCGAACGTAGATTTCTACAGTGGACTTGTTTATAGCATGCTTGATCTTCCACCGGCATTATATACTCCAATTTTTGCGGCAGCACGTATCGTTGGATGGAGTGCACACAGACTGGAAGAGTTGAAGAATGTAGATAAGATTATACGTCCGGCTTATAAGCCGCTTGCACCATATCGTGATTATATCAAATTAGATGACAGGTAGTGAATGAACGATGAGAGATGAGTTTTATTTCCCTTCAAAGGATGGCAATACGGAGATCCACACGATTGAGTGGAAACCGGAAGGAGAAGTGAAAGCTGTCCTGCAGTTAAGCCATGGAATGGTGGAATATATTAAGAGATACGATGAATTTGCAGAATTCATGTGTAGTCATGGATATTATGTCGTTGGAAACGATCATTTAGGACATGGAAAATCTGTGCAGAGCAAGTCGGAGTATGGATTTTTTAATGAAAAATATGGAAATGCATGCGTGATCGGAGATATGCATACACTTCGTCAGCGGACGGCGAAGAAATATCCGGAGGTGCCTTACTTTATGTTGGGACACAGCATGGGTTCCTGCCTTCTGCGTCAGTATGTGCAGATGTATGGAAATGGACTGGCAGGAGCAATGTTTATCGGAGTTGTAGCAGACCAAAAGAAATCAACACTTCAGTTTGCAAGGAGACTTTGCAGAACACTGGCAATTTTCCGTGGCTGGCATTATAAAAGTAAACTGGTGGATGGAATGGCAGTCGGTGCCTATAATAGGAAATTCAAGAATCCAAAGACACGCGCGGACTGGGTAACCAGTGATGAAGAACATCTGGAAAAATATATTTCAGATCCACTGTGCTCCTTTGTCTTTACAGTGAATGCGTATTATAGCATGTTTACCGGGATGCTTATAATGGAGAAAAAAGAAAGTATCTATATGATTCCGAAGCAGCTTCCAATCCTTTTCGCAGCCGGTGCCGAAGATCCGGTTGGAGGATTCGGAAAAGGCGTAAGGAAGGTTTATGAGAAATACAAAGCGGCCGGAATCCAGGACATCAGTCTAAGACTGTATGCCGGTGATCGTCATGAACTGCTCAACGAGACAGATCGGGAGCAGGTATATGAAGATCTTCTCGAGTGGATGGAAGAACGTAGAAAAATAAATTATTAGTTTATATTTTTTCATAATCTGTTTATATTTTTTCGTATTCTTTAAGAAAACACTCATACTTTTGACACATTTTCTGGATATACTAATATCAAGATAGTTGATAAGAGAAAATCAATTATCTTCCCCCCCTCATAAAGTTGTGACACAGGAAAGTGTCAACACTTTACTCTCATTCCTTTAGATAACTATAAACACAACGAAGCCCGTTAGCCGAAAGGTTAGCGGGCTTTCGCGTTGCAGTGATAACTTAGATGGTGCCAGATATGAAAACACAAAAAGTAAGACCCGAGCACCTCACTGCTTCAGCAGATCGGCAATCGGGTCTTCTTTTTATTATCTAAAGGAATGAGAGTAAAGTCGACATCCCGGCACACCGGGATGCCATTACTTTATGAGGGGGGAGATAGTTGTTTATCAACTATCTGAGCCTTAGTATAGACAGAAAATGTGTCAAAATTATGTTCAAACATTAAAAGAAAAATAAATTAAATAAACTTAATCCTGAACGCTTACAAACACTTCATAGACCTTCTTGAGTGATTTATGAAGATAAGGTTTGTACTCTTCCATAGAAACAGGTTTCTCATGAAGGATACAGTTGTAACTTGTTGAACTGATCAATTCAATCAGTGTAAAAAGCAAGAGATCCGGATTCTCACAGTTTACATTATATTTTATAAGTGAATTTCTGTAGTGGTCATAAAATTGCCTGGACACTACAGAACCCGTTCCGACAGCATCCTGGAAAACTCCCCAGGAGAGATTCTTTGACAAAAATTTTAACAAGGACTGCTGTTTCTGGAAACGGTCAATAATATAATCTGTTAAAAAAAGAATCTCTTCTTCTAAAGAATTAATCTCAGTTCCTTCAAGCTGCTTGTGTGCATCATCAAAAAGCTGACAGGCTTTGTATGCGATCAATTTATCTCTTAAATCATACTTGTCTTTGAAATAAAGATAGAATGTCCCCTTTGCCAGACCGGCCTGATTCACGATGTCGGATACAGTTGTTTTGGCAAAGCCTTTTCCGGTGAACAGGTCAAATGCAGTCTGGAGCAGTGTATTCATTTTCAGCTTTTTATTATCATCTACTTTTCCCATAATCTCAATGACCTCCTTTGTGTGTCTTTAGTGATTGTAATATATAATACAAACTTTGCCAATAAGAGGTTTTCATAAAAATACATTCTGTGAAAAATTCCTATTGTCTTTTTACTAGTATGGCACAAAATTCCCAAAAGTCAATAAAAATGACTATTTTTCATTTTTTAACAAAAAAATATTGACTAATGGTCATTTCGCGCTATACTATAAGAGACTTGAGTAGTAAGACAGTATAGGAGATGATACAAATGGTTAAAGTTGGCAAATGGATTGCCAAACACAGAGTTCTGATGTTGATCATCGGATTTCTTCTGATTATCCCGTCGGTCATCGGGATGGCAAAGACACGTGTAAACTATGATTTGCTCAGTTATCTGCCGGAGCATCTGGAGACAGTAAAGGGTCAGGATATTTTGGTGGATGAGTATGGAATGGGCGCGTTCTCCATGGTTGTGGTAGAGAACATGGACATGAAGGATGTTCAGAAGCTTGAAGATCAGTTCAGTGAAGTACCGCATGTAAAAGATGTACTCTGGTATGACGATGTAGCTGATATCAGTCTTCCGGTGGAGATGATCCCAAAGGATTTAAAGGAGGCGTTTTTTAAAGGCGATGCCACGATGATGCTTGTATTGTTTGATAATACAACATCTTCTGATGAAGCTATGGATGCTGTCGGACAGATGAGAAAGCTGGCGAATGATCAGTGCTTTATCAGCGGTATGACAGGAGTTGTTACAGATATTAAGAATCTGGCACTTAAAGAACTTCCGGTTTATGTGGTGATTGCAGCACTTTTAAGTCTGGTCGTACTTGAACTGACAAGCGGATCTTTCGTAGTACCGATTTTATTTCTGATCAGTATTGGGCTTGCGATTCTCTACAATCTTGGAAGCAACATTTTCTTTGGAGAGACTTCGTATATCACAAAGGCATTGACTGCGGTATTGCAGCTGGGTGTGACAATGGATTATTCCATTTTCCTCTTGAACAGCTACGAGGAAAACAAGAAGCGTTTTCCGGGAGAGAAAGAACGTGCCATGGGACATGCGATTTCCAATACATTTAAGTCTGTGGCAGGAAGCTCTGTTACGACAGTAGCCGGATTCGTAGCGCTGTGTGTTATGACATTTGCACTTGGCCGAGATCTTGGTATCGTTATGGCAAAAGGTGTATTGATCGGTGTGATCTGTTGCGTAACAGTTTTACCTTCTCTGGTTCTTGTATTTGATAAACCAATTGAGAAGACAAAACATAAACTGTTGCTCAGCAACATGGATAAGCCATCAGCTTTTATTACAAAGCACTATAAAGTATGGATCGTTGTTTTCCTGGTACTTTTATTCCCGGCTATTTATGGAAATAATCACACAAAGATTTACTACGACATTGCAGATTCACTCCCATCCACACTGGACAGTAATGTGGCGAATGCAGAACTTAAGAAAGACTTCGATATGAGTAATATTCATATGGTTATGTTAGATAGAAGTATGGATGCAAAACAGAAGTCGAAAATGTTCGATGAGATTGATTCTGTGAAGGGTGTCAAGTGGACGATCAGTATGAATTCGCTGATTGGACCGGCAGTGCCGGACTCTATGATACCAAATGATATCAAAGAAATGCTGCAAAGCGATGATTACGAGCTTGCATTTGTATGCTCGGAATATGAATCAGCAACGGAGGAAGTCAATACACAGATTGCATCGATCGATAAGATTGTAAAATCTTATGATAAAAATGCGATGGTAATTGGAGAAGCTCCTTTGATGAAAGACTTGGAGGATGTAACCAATGTGGATCTGGTAAATGTAAATGCACTTTCAATTGCAGCGATATTTATCATTATTATGATTATCTTCAAATCAATATCACTGCCAATCATATTGGTGGCAGTTATTGAATTTGCAATTATGGTTAATATGGCAATCCCGTTTTATCAGGGAACAAGCCTTCCATTTGTTGCAAGTATAGTAATCGGAGCAATTCAGTTGGGAGCAACTGTAGATTATGCAATTCTAATGACGACCCGCTATCAGAAAGAGCGTCAGCGTGGACGAGATAAGATGGAAGCAATCAGTATTGCCCATAAAACCAGTATGCCGTCAATTATCAGCAGCGGATTAAGTTTCTTCGCGGCAACATTTGGAGTAGCCTGCTACTCACAGGTTGAAATGATCGGTTCTATTTGCACTTTGCTTGCGCGAGGCGCGATTATCAGTATGGTTGTTGTAATCCTGATATTGCCGGCGATGTTTATGATATTTGACAAAGTAATATGTAAGACGTCCATCGGATTCCTCGGTGGAAAAAAGTAGAAAGGATGTAAGAATCATGAACAAAAACAGAAAAATCAAACGTGGACTCACAACTTCTCTTGCCGTTGGAATGTCAGTAATGATGGGCGCTGTGCCGGTCTTTGCTGCAGGAACAAGTTCTGACGCAGATGCAGTTTATAAGGAAGAGACAGTTTATGTAAATGCAGACGCAACAGGAACAAGTGATGAAGTAACAGTATCTAACTGGCTGAAGAATTCAGGCAGTGTATCAGGAAGTCTGACAGATGCAAGTACTCTGAAAGATATTAAGAATGTAAAAGGTGATGAAACATTCAAAGAATCCGGAGATACATTGACATGGAATACAGATGGTGAAGATATTTATTATCAGGGAACAACAGATCAGGATCTTCCGGTTTCTGTAAAGCTTACTTACTATCTGGACGGAAAAGAAATCAAACCGGCAGATTTGAAAGGAAAAAGCGGGCATCTGAAGATTCAGGTGGATTATACAAATAAAGAGAAGAAAACAGTCAGCGTAGATGGAAAACAAGAAGAAGTTTACACACCATTTGTCATGATGACGGGAATGATCCTTCCGAATGAAACATTTAGCAATGTTACGATTGATAACGGAAAAGTTATTTCTGATGGAAGCAAGAATATCGTAGTCGGATTCGGAATGCCTGGCATGAAAGAAAGTTTGAATCTGGACGAAAGCAAAACAGAAGATCTGACAATCCCGGAAAGTCTCTGCGTGGAAGCTGATGTGACAGATTTCACAATGTCTTCTACATTTACAGTGGCACTTACCGATCTTCTTGATGACATTGATTTTGATAATATCGTAGATGTTGATTCACTGAAGAGTTCCTTAGATGAACTGGAAGATGCAGCACTTCAGTTAGTAAGTGGATCTGACACACTTGCAGACGGAGCCGGAACACTTGCAGACGGTGTCAACAGCTATACAGAAGGTGCGGATACTTTGAATGATGCAATTCAGAAGTACCTTGGAAGCAATGGAGAACTGAACGGAAGCGTGACAGAGTATGTGAATGGTGTCAATAAAGTTGTCAAAGGCGTGCAGGATTATACAGACGGAACAAATGCACTGGCTGACGGAGTTACAGCTTATATTGGCGGTGAACAGCAGCTGGCAGCAGGTGCCGCGAAACTGAGCCAGCTCAGCAGCGGACTGAAAACAGTACAGGGAGCGATCAGTCAGCTGAATGCAGCGATTGACGGAGAAGGAGCAGCGACAGAAGATATTCAGGTAGCAGCCGGCCAGCTGGCAGCGGGAACAGCACAGCTGAAAGCAGCACTTGGAAGCAAAGAGGTTCAGGCACTTTTGGGTCAGGTAGGAAATATGTTGGCGACAGGAACTGAAATGATCAATCAGACAGAGCAGCTTGGAACAGCGCTGAATGATGGAATTGCAACACCGGTTCAGAATATTGCGGCTAACCTCACAAGTCTGAGTCAGCAGCTTGGAATGATTAACCAGCAGCTTGCTACTTTGGACACAACTTGTCAGAGTGCAGTAGATGATCTGAATGCAAAGATCAGAGATTATAATGATAAGGTTGATACAGCAAAAAATGCAGCAGCAAACAGCAAAGCAACAATTGATTCTGCAGTCAGTGAATTACAGGCGAAGAAAGATCAGACAACAGACGAGACTGCAAAAGCGGACCTTCAGGCAGCAATTGATAAATTAAATGCAGCAAAGAGTGCGGCAGACGGATTGAGCGGACTCGAGAAGGCGAGCGAAGTTAGTGTGACAATTCCAACAATTGATACAACAGCGATCCAGCAGGAGATGGGAGCAATCGGTGTGTCAATGAAAACATTTCAGCAGACAGCACAGACACTGACAGCTCAGCTTCCGGCAATGCAGGAGAAACTTCAGACAATCACAAGTATGAAGGATAAACTTCCGGCGGAAGCAATCGGACAGTTATCAGAATCTGTAGATCAGCTGGATGCAGGAATGCAGGGATTAAATATAGCAATCGGAACATTTTCATCTAACCTTGGTGAGTTAAACAAATCTGTACAGGCACAGTTCCCGGCAGCAGTTACGGGTATTCTTGAACTGAACGGTGGATTCTCACAGTTGAGTGCAAATAATGACGCACTTTTAGCAGGAGCCAACAAACTGAAAGCTAACAGTTCAACACTGGTAGCAGGAGTTCAGATACTTCAGAGCGGAACAAACCAGCTGGCAAGCGGACTGAATACACTGGGAAGCCAGATGTCATCCGGAGCGGCAAAACTTTCACTGAACAGCGCAGCCCTTCGTGAAGGTGCAGCAACTCTTCAGTCAGGAGCAAGAGAACTCGCAGACGGTATGGAGAAGTTCGACCGTGAAGGAACAAGCAAATTAAAGAGCACAGTAGAAGACGAACTCGGTGATGTACTTGACCGTTTCGATGCACTTACATCGGATGATTGTACTTATACAACATTCAGTGGAAAAGACAGCGGAATGGAAGGAAGCGTGAAATTCGTAATCGAGACAGAATCAATCGAGTAAATCGTATCATCTCTATAATATAGGAAAAACGGAGAAATCCCCGACCAGGATTTCTCCGTTTTTTGTGTTTTGGAATTTGCCATCACAAGAAAGGATTGCAAAAAATACCATTATATAGTAGGCTTGTCTATAGAGGCAAACGCTTCATGAGAATGCGTAGTAATTTAGAGAAGACTATTTTATTGAAAAACATGGTATGTGGGGAAGATATGGAAGGAAATTTAACAAAGGGTCCTATTTTAAAGACCTTGACGAAGCTGGCGATACCGATTATGGCATCGTCATTTTTAGGGACATTGTATAATCTTACAGATATGGCATGGATCGGTCTGCTTGGTTCGAAGGCAGTTGCCGGAGTTGGTGTCGGAGGAATGTACACCTGGCTGTCACAGGGGTTGGCATCTATGGCTCGAATGGGTGGACAGGTTCAAGTGGCGCAGCATATTGGAAAAGGAAACAGAGACGAGGCGAATAAATATGCGCAGACCGCAGTACAGTTAGCTACATTGATGGGATTAGTATATGCGGCAATTGTATTGCTTTTTTTACATCGACTGATCGGCTTCTTTCAGTTGGATGATGCAGAAGCAATTGCGGCTGCATTTTCTTATACAAGAATTGCCTGCGGTTTGATCGTATTTTCATTTCTGACATTTACGTTGACAGGTATTTATACTGCACAGGGAGATTCAAAGACTCCATTTATTGCGAATCTGATCGGGCTGGTAATTAATATGATCCTGGATCCGGTACTGATCCTTGGACCGGGGCCACTTCCTGAATTAGGTGTGGCAGGTGCTGCAATTGCGACTGTAACAGCGCAGGGAATTGTAATGAGTGTAATGATCATCGGAATCTTTGTGCAGAAGAAGGATAATGTATTAAAAGGAATTCGTCTGTTTGCAAGAATTCCGATGGAATATGTAAGTGGAATCTGCAAGATCGGAATTCCGACAGCACTTCAGGGAATGGCTTATTGTGTAATCTCAATGGTACTTGCACGTATGGTATCCGTCTTTGGTGCTGAGGCAGTTGCAGTACAGAGAGTCGGTGGTCAGATTGAATCGCTCTCATGGAATACGGCGGATGGATTCGCTGCGGCGCTGAATGCATTTGTTGGACAGAACTATGGAGCCAACAAGATGGATCGTGTCAAGAAAGGATACAGAGCATCTTTATGGACAGTTGGTATTTGGGGATTGATAATTACAGCAATATTTGTATTTGTTCCAAAACCAATCGCAAGAATTTTTTTCCATGAAGCAACAGCAATTGAAGTCGCAGTGGATTACCTTATAATCGTAGGACTCAGTGAAGCATTTATGTGCGTAGAGCTTATGACGGTTGGGGCATTGTCCGGACTTGGAAAGACACATCTGTGCAGTGTGATTTCAATTATATTTACAGGAGCGAGAATTCCATTGGCAATTCTCCTTTGCAGAACAGCACTCGGACTTAATGGAATCTGGTGTGCAGTTCATCAACATCCATTGTAAAAGGTATTATCTTTGTAGCAACATTCTTCTGGATTACAAGAAGTTCAAGAATACTTAAGGATAATAGCAGGCTTTGATTAAGAAAAGCTGCTATTATTCTTTTATAAAAGATGATAGTTCAAGGAAGGTATTGGAGAAAAAATGAAAATAGAAAAACGATGGGAAAATAATAGAAGTAAAATGATATCATATATTGTATTTGGAGCATATCTCTTCTTACTGACATGGCTTGTGCTGTTTAAGTTTGCATTTACTATAGAAGAAATCCCACATTTAAGACAACTAAATCTAATCCCATTTCATTACGAAACAAGTGTTGCGTATATAACACATATGAAAGAGGTTATATACAATATACTGATATTTGTTCCGGCAGGAGTTTACTTCACTGCATTTCTTGGTAAAAGAAAATGGTGGCTGGGGATCGGAGCATCATTTTTTGTGAGCCTGACATTTGAGACAGTACAGTGGATATTCTCTATTGGCGTAAGTGATATTACAGATTTAATCGGAAATACACTTGGTAGTGGGGTGGGAGCAGTGCTCTTTGCATTTTTTGGAAAAATATTTCCAAAGAAGAGAATGAGCATGATCAATGGAATCGGAGCAGTGGTTGAGGTAGTCGGAATTGCATTACTGAGTATGCTGTTTGTGACAAATAAGTAAGCATGCAATATTCGTAGCATTTGGAAACGCAGATTACGCATCAGCAACAACCGAAAGAACTGACGTCCTTTCGGTTAAGGGCATTCGCCCTATGTTCCCCACCCCTACCAGCCTGTTGCAAGCAAGCTTGCAAAATCTGTTAGGGTTTTGAAATGTATGTTACGCATCTGCAACAACCGAAAGAACTGACGTCCTTTCGGTTAAGGGCATTCGCCCTATGTTCCCCAACCCTACTCT
>NZ_QTZH01000036.1:0-32976 GCF_003462585.1 Ruminococcus sp. OM04-4AA
TGCAACCATTTTCCATAAAATAATTTTAGCGAAAATTATTTTATGAAAATTGAAAAATATCAGTAGAAAATTATTTTATGAAAATTGAAAAATATCAGTAGATAAAAATCAGTTATTCTCATAAAATATAATTAGAGGAAATATAAAGAATAGTTTGTTTTGATTGAAGTGATTTTCGTCAAGGCAGACTGTTTTTTTGCTGCCTACACAGAGTGTATTTGGATAGGATGCGTATCCATCCTTGGAAGAAAAAGCGACGAATCTATTGTATTTTATGATAAAAGATCATCTTATTTGGGTGTACTGAACAATAGTACTAATGCTGGAGCATTGATTGCTCAGGTATCGGCTGTTCTTTTTTGTTTTTGAATGTGACACGCTATCACGGATTGAGCAAAAAATTAGAGGAGAATCCACAAAAGCTTGAAGATGCATTAAAAGTTATGGAGATTCTTTCTTCTGTGGAAGGAACGACTGCGGTATATGACGAATCAAAATTGAAATCGAGTTTACTTCCGTTTAAAGACTGGAATGCAGACGATACCTATTATGGAGATATTGCAGATGTATTTATTAGGAATAGCACATGCGATGGAGATCATCGAGTTATTGAAGTTAGATTAGCAAAAACATGGAGCTTGTATAGGAGAAGAAACTATGTTAATCTGTTATAAACAAACGGAAGAAAAGGAAGATACGGAAAAAGAAAGAGGTGATATTATGGCAGAGAACAATACAAAAGAATTAGATTTTGACCGGAAGCATGAAGAAGATTTACAGCGTCTCCGGGGACTGAGATTGCTGGATGATGATTTCATGCAAAAAGTATTTGAAGATAAAGTGTGTACGGAATTTTTGCTTCAGATTATTTTAAACCGTACAGATTTGAAAGTATTGCGAGTGAACGGACAGCAGGATATTAAGAATCTTCAGGGACGTTCAGTAAGACTGGATATACTGGCGGTTGATGCAGAAAATAGAGTGTATAATATCGAAATACAGAGAAGTGATAAGGGTGCCGGAGTGAAAAGAGCAAGATACAACAGTAGCCTTATCGATGCAAATGTGACAGAGCCGGGTGAAAAATATGAAAATTTGTGTGAATCCTATGTTATTTTTATTACAGAAAATGATATAATGAAAGTGGGATTACCAATCTATCATATTGACAGAACGGTAAAAGAAACAGGCGAATTGTTTGGTGATGAATCGCATATTATATATGTGAACTCACAAATTAAAGACGAATCTGCATTAGGAAAGCTGATGCATGATTTTTCCTGTACCGATGCCAAGGATATGAAATATAAAATTCTGGCAGATCGAGTTCGATATTTTAAAGAAGATGAGAAAGGAGTTGCGACTATGTGTAGAGCGATGGAAGAAATGAGAAATGAAACTGCACGTGAAACAGAACATGCAAAAGCAATTAAGGTTGCAAAAGGTATGTTGCAGTCTGGTAAATTATCATATGAAGAAATAGCTGAAATAGCAGAATTGTCCATAGATGAAGTCAAAGCTCTGGACGAAAAAGTGATTGCTTAGCATGAAAATGCTACATAACCGGGTGGTTTCCTGAATGGGAAATTGCCTGGTTATTTTTATGCCCGGATATGAAAAATATCAATTTAGGGCAGGAAAGGAGAGGAGCTTATGACATATATACCACCTGAGGTTGTGCAGGAAGCTTCCAGTGGAAAAACATCTGCTGTTACCAAAAGAAAATCGGTATCACACAAATGTGTTCAGTTATCTTACCGGACGGGGAATTGACAATGATATCGGAGTTACCGTATCGGAAGCAGTAATATCTACGGATATGGTGTCCCGGCATATTAAAAGGCAGGAGAAAAAGTGTGATAGTCTAATGGTGAATCTGGAGTATACAATTCCTGAAAATAGACTTGACTTTTAAATATTACAAGTGTAAGATTTAAGAAACAAAAAAATTAGAAGAAAGGAATATATATGAAAAGAAGACGAAAAAAGCAAAATATCCAAAAATCTTACGCTTGTAAGATTTTTGGGCTAATAGTAGCTATAACAGTAATTTCTGTTTCGGGAGGTGTTTTATTAAAAAGGACGATAACGGAATCACCAGAAGACACACTTATGGAATATATGAACCATATTGAAAAAAAGGAATATGAAGTAATGTATACTATGATAGATTCAGATGAAAAAGTTTATCTGACAAAAGAAGAATACATGCAACGAAATTCTAAGATATACGAAGGAATAGAGGTCAGTGACATTAAAATCAGTCATATAGCTGTGAAAGAGAAAAAAGCAGATACAGTTACGCTTTCGTATGAAACATCATGTAATACAATTGCCGGAACAATACAATTTGACAATATGGCGGAACTGAAGAAGACGAAACAGGGATATAAATTAGTATGGCAGGATAGCCTGATTTTTCCAGATTTAGAGAGTGATGATAAAATAAGTGTTACTACATCAAAAGCGGAGAGAGGAGAAATATTAGACCGAGATGGTAAAATGCTTGCAGGAAAAGGAGTAGCAACATCAGTTGGTATTATACCGGGAAAGCTGGAAGACAGGAATGTATCTATTGAAAAAATAGCGGAGTTATTAGAGATAGATGTAGAAACAATAAATAACAAACTCACAGCAAAGTGGGTAAAAGAAGATTCTTTTGTACCAATTGAAACTATTCCGAAAGTAGAAGAAATAGATTTAATGAAAATACAGCCAGAAGAAAAGATACTTGAGGAGCAGGATTGTCAGAATAAACTTTTGGAAATTCCAGGGGTTATGCTATCAGATGTGGAAGTTAGAACCTATGAGTTAGGGGAGGCAGCAGCTCATTTAATTGGTTATGTACAGTCTGTAACAGCAGAAGATTTGGAAAATCATCCAGGGGAAGGATATTCAACTGAAAGTGTAATCGGAAGATCTGGGGTGGAAAAGTTATACGAAAAGCAATTAAAAGGAAAAGATGGTTGTGATATAAAGATTTTGGATAGTGAAGGGGAAGTAAAAGAGGTTCTTGCAAGTATTTTTAAAGAAGATGGTATGGATATAAGATTAACGATAGATTCCGATTTGCAAAAATCATTATACGAGCAGTTTAAAGAAGATCCGGGGTGTTCTGTCGCAATGAATCCTTATACGGGAGAAGTATTGGCTTTGGTAAGTACCCCATCTTATGATAATAATGAATTTATACGGGGCTTATCATCAGAGAAATGGACATCATTAAACGAAGATGAAAAGAAGCCATTATATAATCGTTTTCGTCAAGTATGGTGTCCTGGCTCAACATTTAAACCAGTTGTGGCAGGAATTGGGTTGAAAACGGAAAGCATAGATCCAAAAGAAGATTTTGGAAATGAAGGTTTGGCATGGCAGAAAGATTCGTCTTGGGGATCTTATCAAGTGACAACACTTCATGAATATGAACCGGTTATTATGAAAAATGCAATTATCTATTCTGATAATATTTATTTTGCAAAGGCAGCTCTTAAAATTGGTAGTGAGAATTTTATGAATACTTTAAATGAAATAGGATTTAATCAGAATATGCCGTTTGAGATTGCGATGCAGGAATCAACATATTCCAATACAGATAAAATAGAAACAGAAATACAATTGGCAGATAGTGGTTATGGGCAAGGGCAGATTCTTGTAAATCCATTACATCTGGCAAGTATTTATACTTCATTTTTAAATGAAGGGAATATGATAAAACCGTATTTGAAATACAAAGAAGAAGCATCTGGTGAAACATGGATAGAAAATGCGTTTAGCAAAGAAAATGTAGAAGAAATTATGCAAGGGGTGGAAGGTGTTGTAAATGATCCGGAAGGAACCGGATATGCTGCACATCGTGACGATATTTTGCTGGCTGGAAAAACAGGGACAGCCGAGTTGAAGGCAACGAAAGAAGATACTTCTGGCAAAGAAATCGGGTGGTTTTTGGTGTTTACGGCAGATAAAAGCGTGGACAAACCAATTCTTCTTATCAGTATGGTTGAGAATGTGAAAGGAATCGGTGGAAGTGGTTATGTTGTTAAAAAGGATGCAACCGTATTGGAGGAATATTTTGAAAAATAAAAAAATTTTTACAGGGAATTATTACATATGTAAGAAATTTGCGATGATATTGATAGTTCTTATTGTTTTTACAGGGTGTGGACAAAATCGAATTACGGAAAAAGAAGAAAAGAAAGAAACCGTAGAATCTGAAATGAATGCAGAAGCAAAAAAAACAGCGCAAACTTTTCGGTCTGTTTATATGAAGGAGAAGTCGGAGTTAAATACATTAAAGGTGAAAAGAAAAATTATCAATTGTCTGGAAGAAAAAGGATATGCGGCAGTAGATTGTGATAATCAGATCGATATGGTCAATCGTGAAAAAGTAGAAGAATTTTGCAAAGCAGCGGAGAAAGAAGAACAGGCAACAGTAGATATTGTTGTTGTATTTGATGAAGGGGAAATTATACAATATCATTTAGAGTCAATGAATGGAAAGATAAATGTTCGATTATGTCAGGTTAAATGGAAAGATAATAGTCCACAGGCTAATTATTATGATGAATATGAAGCATATGAGTGGAAATATACAGAAAAAGGATATTTGTTTCTGGAGGAATATCACCCACCGGGATTTGATGGAGCACCGGGTGAAACTGGATTCAGAGTGCAGCCATTAGATAAAACATGCCGGGAATTGAATCGAAAATATGTTATGCCGTTGGGGTATGCACTTAATAATCTGTTGATTACAAATTGGGATAACCAGAATTATACGGAACTTGATTTTTATGATCTTTATGAAAAAATGTATTATATGAAATATGGAAAGCAAGTTCCATATGAAGCAAATTATGGTGGAGCAGAATATGAAGTTCCAGAAGATGAGTTTGAAGAGGTTATAAAGACCTATTTACCATTTAGTAATACCGAGATTGAAAAGGGAACTTTTTATAACTCTGATAATAGAACTTTTAGATACAGACCGCGAGGGTTATATGATTGTGAATTCCCATATGAGCCATATTCGGAAGTTATCTCATATGAAAAATTACAAGATGGAACATTAAAACTTACGATAGAAGCAGTATGGGAAATCAGAATGTTAGATCAGGCAATCACCAGTGAATTGATGATAAAACCTATGGAAGACGGAAAATTCCAGTATTTATCAAATAAGGTAATCAGATCAGATCAAAGCGCAAATGCAGGGTGGTATATGCCAAGGTTAACAGAAGAAGAGTGGGAAGAGAATTACAGTAATAATTAGGGGGCAATATGAAAAGAAAAAGTATTTTGTTAGTACTTTGTATAGGAATGCTTCTGACTTCCTGTGAAAGTAAGATATCGTTAAACAGCACAGATGTAAAAAATGAGAAGAATCAGAAAAACACTACCATGGAAAATCCGGATAAGGGATATAATCTACCAATCGATGAAGACAAGAAAAAGGAAGTTGTGAACGATTGTGAAGAAATTATGGGCATTGTCCGAGACATTTATTCTGAATATAATGGAATACAAGAAGCAGATCAGAACACTGCTGAGCAAATGATGAATCGGATGAAAGAAATTATCAAACAAAATGGGAATCCGGTCATTCGTTCCGATCATTATTCTGTTATGGATAATTATCAGAAGATGGAACAATTTTTAAAATCTGCAGAACAAGAAGAAAAAGGAAGTGTAATTTTATATGAAGCAGATACAGATGGTGGAATTACCAGAAAAGAATATAGTTATGATGGAAAAGAAATGAGTGTGATGTCCGCAAAAATGATCTGGAGTGAGGATACAGAGCCTGTACTTACATACATATCGCTATCAAAAATAAAAGAATGGGCATATACTGAAAATGGGAATTTCTGTTATGGATTATGCGTACCTGAACCACCGGAAGTGACAGAGATTGTAGATGGAAGTTGTATTATCCGGGTAAAGCCTTTGAGTGAGGAGTGTCGGGAATATTCAAAAAAATATGTGAGTACGTTCGGCTATCAGGGAAACAATCTGTTATGTTCAAACTGGAATGCGGAGGATATGCAGGGGTTGGATTATAATGGACTTTATGAATATTTTTATCAAATGAAATATGGAGAAAAATTTACTGCAGAAAAAGAGGTTGTGGGAATTCCAGCAGAAGAGTTCGAAAATGTAATTATGACATATCTTCCTGTTACAAAAGAAGAATTGAAAGAATGGGCGGTCTACGATGAACAAAGTAATATGTTTATCTGGGAACGATTGGGATGTGGTAATTATTCACCAACACATTTTGGCTTGTCTTTACCGGAAGTAACAGAAGTCAGGCATAATGAAGATGGAACCATTGTTTTGACAATTCATGCAGTATGTGATTCTGTTGTATGTAATGATGCTGTTATTACACACGAACTTACGATGAAAATTCAGGATGATGGAACGATTCAGTATGTTGGAAACAGGATTTTAGATAATGGTATTGATAATATACCGAGGTATCAGTACCGGTTAGGTAATTTGCAGAATTGATCAGTAGAGAAGAATGAAATAAAGAGAACTGATAACGGGAAATTATGCTATCAGTTCTCTTTATTTATTTCCAAATACCAAGATTAGAAAGTACAGATTCTGTTATTTCGGTAGCCTGACTTCCAGTTGCACCAGAAGAGGATTGAATATTTGTTGCGAAGTAGTAAGTATTATTCGCTGTTTCAATGTATCCGATAAACCAGCCATTGACATCTTTACCATTGACACGCCCAGTTCCTGTTTTCCCGTAAAGAGAACCGGAAGAAGTAGTGGAAAGCAGCAGGGCTTTTTTTACTGCCTGGATATTTTTACTGTCAAAATGAAAATTATTTTGATAGAAATCCTGTAACAATTCCACCTGTTCTATGGGGGATATCTTCAGAGAGAAATCTGTCCAATAGAGATTTAGATTTGTTCCAGTATTCTGATTCCCATAGTGTATTGTCTGTAAAAATGTTCTTACGGCTTCAAAACCTGCCTGTGAATCAATCGCCTGAAAATACCAGTTTACGGAATTATGTATAGCCGAGGTTAAATCTTGATCGGCTTCCCATGAATGAAAAGGATATGGCTCTCCATTCCATGTGAAAGTGGAATGTTCTGGTGTAATAATTCCAGATTCCAAGCCAAGTAATGCATCATATATTTTATAAGTCGAATTCGGTGATACACGTGTGGAAGCATGATCCATATTATAAATATTCCATTTATCAGCAGACTGATCATATAAAACAAAACTTCCGGTGTAGTCCCCAAAATTGGAAGAAAGATTTAGCTGAGTAATATTCTTTTCGGTTGTGTCAAAATGATAGCCAGTCTGATCAGAAGCATAAACAGAAAGTATGGGAATGCATCCAATGATGATAGTAGAGACGAATATGCATATAAGATATCCACGAATTTTTTGTTTAAAAGTAGGTTGGTGGAATGATGCAATATTTAAAATGCGTCCTTTTAACTGTTTTATATTTCCACTGATTCCCATAGTAAAAGGGAATGGAGACAGAGCTATTGTTCCGGCAAAGTTAATCAGTGTATTTCCATATGACTTGTATTCTGTTTCTTTCAATAATTGTAATACAGCACTGTCGCAGGCAAGTTCCCGTTCCTGACGTATTCTTTTTAGAAAATACCAGATTAGGGGATTGAACCAGTAGAAAACATTTACTGTATTTATCAAATATCCAATTAGAATATCTTTATGCTTGTAGTGCTGCAGTTCATGAAGAAGCATATATCGAATATCAGTTGAGCTTATAGTTCCAGCGTTAAAATCTGAAATCAAGTGAATTGGAAGATAAATGCGAGGATGCAGGAAACCAGCCAAAACAGGAGATTTCAAAAATGCTGTACTATAAATCGGAATGGTATGCTTGCTGTTCACTTCGTTTAAACATTCTATATAAAGAGCGTTTAGTTCTTCGTTTTGAAGAGGTAAAGCAGAACTATGTAAGGCTTTTACTTGTTTTACTGAGCGGTAGAGAAGAAAAAACATTATGAATATACCGATACTCCAGAAAAATACAAGTAATGTGTGAATAAAAGTTGGTATTTGGGTGCTGACAGAGACAGCAAAATCATTTATTTTATCCAAATTATAACCATTACCAGAAAGAAAAGTGGTTTGAATGTCACCATTGGTACTTGAACTGGCTGTCAGCAAATGTCTCCACGATATAGAAGATGGGGCAGAGTTTATCGGTAAAAAGGGAACAATTAGAACGGCAAGAAATATAATCGAAAGATTATATTGCATACGTGCGGATAATTGCCTTTGCAATAAATTTTTTAATCCCAGTAAACTACCTAAAAAAATACAAATGATGGCATTACAGAGTAAAAATCGAAAACTAAAATATATCAAAATATGCTCCTCCCATGGTTAATGATTGGAAAGAAGATTCCGTAAGCTGGCAATGTCTTCTTCAGACAATTTATCATCCTCAATGTAAGAGGCAAGCATAGAAGTGATATTACCATTATAATATCGTTTTAAAAAAGAATTACTTTCCTGCCGAATATATTCGTCTTCCTTGACCAATGGGGTATAGACAAAAACCCGGCTTTGTTTTTCATAGGTTAGTGCTTTTTTAGAAACGAGACGTTTAATCAATGTCTGAATTGTTTTAGGACTCCAACTGGAAATTTGTGTTAATTTTTCAGTAATTTCATTGGTGCTGATTGGTGCGTATTTCCAAACGATTTTCATAACTTCAAATTCAGCTTCTGAAATTTGAGGCAGATTGCTCATGTGATATTCCTCCAAATCTTACAAATGTAATAAAAATATTATATATCTTAAAAGTTTATTCTGTCAACGAAATAAAAAATTTGACTTTAAATCCAGATACATTTTAAAAGGTATGTAGAATCGAGCTAAGATGTAAAAGTACAGAACAAACATTCGATTTAGTTCTGTACTTTTTTTCTCCTGAATGATATACTATACAAGTAACAATACTAAGAAAACAACTACTATTTCTAAAATATCACCGCTAAATTAGAGCGATCAGGAGAAATTACATGGATCATTTTGAATTAGTATCACAATACAACCCAACTGGCGACCAGCCGCAGGCAATTAAAGAGCTGGTCGAAGGCTTCAAAGAAGGAAACCAGTGTCAGACGTTGCTTGGCGTTACTGGATCTGGTAAGACATTTACCATGGCGAATGTTATTCAACAGATGAACAAGCGACATTGATTATTGCACATAATAAGACGCTGGCTGCGCAGCTCTACGGAGAATTCAAGGAGTTTTTCCCAAATAACGCAGTGGAATACTTTGTCTCCTACTACGACTATTATCAGCCGGAAGCATATGTTCCATCTTCAGACACATATATTGCCAAGGATTCTTCCATCAATGACGAGATTGATAAGCTTCGACTTTCCGCAACTATGTCGCTGATGGAGCGAAGAGATGTGATCATTGTTGCAAGTGTATCTTGTATCTATGGACTGGGTAACCCGGTAGATTACCAGAACATGGTAGTTTCTTTGCGTCCTGGTATGATCAAAGATCGTGATAAAGTAATGGCAAAGCTGATTGAGATCCAGTATGATCGTAATGATATGGATTTCCACCGTGGTACATTTCGTGTGCGTGGAGATGTTTTGGAAATCATTCCGGCATATGAGAGTGACACAGCGATTCGTGTGGAATTCTTTGGAGACGAGATAGACAGGATCTCAGAGATTGATATTTTGACAGGAGAGGTGAAAGATGAGCTAAAGCATATAGCCATCTTTCCGGCATCTCATTACGTGGTTGACCGTGAGAATATCAAACGTGCGGTGGCAGATATTGAAGAAGAATTAGAAGAACGTGTCAAAGAGTTTAAGAGAAATGACAAGCTTTTAGAGGCACAGCGTATTGCGGAGCGAACGAATTTTGATATTGAGATGCTTAAGGAGACTGGATTTTGTTCCGGAATTGAGAATTATTCCAGACATTTGGCAGGGCTTCGACCGGGACAGGCTCCGTATACATTGATCGATTATTTCCCGGATGATTTTATTATGATGATTGATGAGTCACATAAGACGATCCCGCAGATTGGTGGAATGTATCACGGAGACCAGTCGAGAAAGCAGACATTGGTAGATTATGGATTCCGCCTGCCATCTGCGAAGGATAACCGTCCGCTTAACTTTGATGAGTTTGAAAGCAAGATTAATCAGGTGATGTTTGTATCTGCGACACCGGGAGAGTATGAGAAGGATCATGAACTTCTTCGAGCAGAACAGGTAATCCGTCCGACAGGACTTCTGGATCCGGAAGTTGAAGTGCGACCGGTAGAAGGACAGATTGATGATCTGATCGGTGAAGTGAACAAAGAGATTAGTAAGAAGAATAAAGTCCTTGTCACAACGCTGACAAAGCGTATGGCAGAAGATTTGACAGATTATATGCGTGAAGTAGGAATCCGTGTGAAATATCTTCATTCGGATATTGATACACTTGAACGTACGGAGATCATCCGAGATATGCGTCTGGATGTGTTTGATGTGCTGGTTGGAATCAATCTCTTAAGAGAGGGACTTGATATTCCGGAAATCACTCTTGTTGCGATTCTTGATGCAGACAAAGAAGGATTCCTTCGTTCTGAGACTTCGCTGATTCAGACAATCGGTCGTGCAGCGCGTAATGCAGAAGGACATGTAATCATGTATGCAGATAAGATTACAGAATCAATGCAGCTGGCAATCGATGAGACACAGCGTCGTCGTGAGATTCAGATGAGATACAATGAAGAGCATGGAATCACGCCGAAGACGATTCAGAAGTCAGTGCGTGATCTGATCAGTATCTCTAAAAAGGTTGCGGCAGAAGAGATGCGGCTTGAAAAAGATCCGGAGTCCATGAGCCAGAAAGAACTGGAGAAACTGATCGCGGATCTGACGAAACAGATGAAGAAGGCAGCAGCGGAATTGAACTTTGAGGCAGCGGCAGAGCTTCGTGATAAGCTTGTTGAATTAAAAAAGATGCTCAATGATATGGAATAGGAGATTACAAAATGGGTAAGAAAATGGACGCCAGACAGTACATTAAGATACGAGGCGCGAATGAAAATAACCTGAAGAATATAGATGTAGATATCCCAAGAAATGAACTGGTTGTTTTGACGGGACTTAGCGGTTCTGGAAAATCTTCCCTTGCATTTGATACAATTTATGCAGAAGGACAGAGACGTTATATGGAATCACTGTCTTCCTATGCAAGACAGTTTCTTGGTCAGATGGAGAAACCGGATGTAGAAAGTATCGAAGGGCTTTCACCTGCAATTTCTATCGATCAGAAATCAACGAATCACAATCCACGTTCCACAGTTGGAACTGTTACGGAGATTTATGATTATTTTCGATTATTATATGCGAGAGTTGGAATTCCGCATTGCCCGAAATGTGGTCGTGAGATTGCAAAACAGTCGGTAGATCAGATGGTGGATCAGATCATGGCGCTTCCGGAGAGAACGAAGATACAGCTTTTGGCACCTGTTGTACGTGGAAGAAAAGGAACACATGCAAAGCTTTTCGAACGTGCAAAAAAGAGTGGATATGTTCGTGTTCGTGTGGATGGCAATATGTATGAACTTTCAGAAGAAATTACATTAGATAAGAATATCAAGCATAATATTGAGATTATTGTAGATCGTCTTGTAGTAAAACCTGGAATTGAAAAACGACTGACAGACTCTGTCGAAAATGTACTTGAGCTCGCAGAAGGTCTGCTTGTTGTTGATGTGATCGATGGAGAACCTCTGAATTTCAGTCAGAGTTTTTCCTGTCCTGTCTGTGAGATCAGTATTGATGAGATTGAACCACGCAGTTTTTCTTTTAACAATCCATTTGGTGCTTGCCCGGAATGTTTTGGACTTGGATACAAAATGGAATTTTCAGAAGAACTGATGATTCCGGATCCATCGTTGTCTATTAATCAAGGTGCGATTGCAGTTTTAGGATGGCAGTCCTGTACAGACAAGAGCAGCTTCACACGTGCAATTCTGGATGCACTTTGTAAAGAATATCATTTTGATCTGGACACCCCTTTTGAGGATTATCCGAAAGAAATCCATGATATTTTGATTTATGGAACAGACGGAAAAGAAGTAAAGGTTTATTATAAAGGTCAGAGAGGCGAAGGGATTTATCCGGTTGCATTTGAAGGATTGATCAAGAACGTGGAACGTCGTTACCGTGAGACAGGTTCTCAGACGATGAAAGCAGAATATGAGACATTTATGAATATTACACCATGTTCAGCCTGTAAAGGACAGCGTTTGAAGCCGGGGGCTTTAGCTGTAACAGTTGGAGATAAGAATATTTCAGAAGTGACAACACTTTCTATAGAACGGCTTCAGAAATTTTTAGATGAACTTCAATTGACAGAGACACAGCAGTTGATTGGTAATCAGATTCTGAAAGAGATCAAAGCAAGAATCAGGTTTTTGATGGATGTCGGTCTGGATTATCTGACGCTTGCGCGTGCGACAGGAACACTTTCCGGTGGAGAAGCACAGAGAATTCGTCTTGCAACACAGATTGGATCAGGTCTGGTCGGAGTTGCATATATTCTGGATGAGCCTAGTATCGGACTTCATCAAAGAGATAATGATAAACTTCTTGCGACGCTGAAACATCTGCGTGATCTTGGAAATTCATTGATTGTAGTAGAACATGATGAAGATACGATGCTGGCAGCGGATTATATAGTAGATATCGGTCCGGGGGCAGGAGAACATGGCGGTCAGGTTGTTGCTGTGGGAAATGCACAGGAAATTATGAAAAATCCAAATTCTGTCACAGGAGCGTATTTGAGTGGAAAAATCAGGATTCCGGTTCCGACAGAAAGAAAGAAGCCGACAGGTTATCTGAAAGTAGTCGGTGCACAAGAGAATAATCTCAAGAACATTGATGTAAAATTCCCTTTGGGAGTTATGACTTGTGTAACGGGAGTGTCTGGATCGGGGAAAAGTTCTCTTGTGAATCAGATTTTATATAAAAGACTTGCAAGAGACTTGAACCGGGCAAGAACAATCCCCGGAAAACATAAGAGAATAGAAGGGCTAGAGCAGGTTGATAAAGTGATTAATATCGACCAGTCACCAATCGGAAGGACACCACGGTCGAATCCTGCTACTTATACAGGCGTATTTGATTTGATCCGAGATTTGTTTGCAGGAACACCAGATGCAAAAGCGCGTGGATATAAGAAAGGACGGTTTAGCTTTAATGTTAAAGGGGGACGTTGCGAAGCATGTGCAGGAGACGGAATCCTGAAAATCGAGATGCATTTCCTTCCGGATGTGTATGTTCCATGTGAGGTCTGTGGTGGAAAGCGTTACAATCGTGAGACGCTGGAAGTGCGCTATAAAGGGAAAAATATTTATGATGTATTGAATATGACAGTGGAAGAAGCGGTAGATTTCTTCGAAAACGTGCCAAGCATTCGAAGAAAGATGGAGACGCTGAGAGATGTCGGATTGTCGTATATTCGTTTGGGACAGCCTTCTACAGAGCTTTCAGGTGGCGAGGCACAGAGAATTAAACTTGCGACAGAACTTAGCAAACGCAGTACCGGAAAAACGGTATATATTCTGGATGAACCTACGACAGGACTTCATTTTGCAGACGTGCATAAATTAACAGAGATTCTCCGCAGACTTTCCGGGGATGGAAATACAGTAATTGTAATCGAACATAATCTGGATGTGATTAAGACGGCAGACTATATTATTGACATTGGACCAGAAGGAGGAGACCGCGGAGGAACTGTTGTGGCAAGTGGTACTCCGGAAGAGGTCGCAAAGAATCCAGATTCTTATACAGGAAAATATATTGCGGCTATATTGGAGAAATAAAGACGAAAAAAAGTCGAAAAAAGTCGTAAAATATATGCAAAAAATGCCTTTCTATTTTAAGCGAAGTCTATTATACTAAAGTATGCGGATGATAAAACATTACTGTTTTGGTTACATAATATTGACAACAGTAAATAGTGAAAAAAACAGTAACGATAAACCCCTTCAAGGGACAAAAGACACTTGATTGAGGAAAGAAAATGCTGGAATCAGTAACAGACAAAGTTGTTTATTTGCAGTAGATTGCTGAGAACAGTAAAAGAGCGTTTTAGAAGGGAGATATAGAAATTATGATGTCAGTAGATCTTGGAATAGATTTGGGGACAGCCAGTGTACTGGTATATGTGAAAGGAAAAGGGGTTGTTCTGAAAGAACCATCAGTTGTCGCATTTGATCGTGATACGAATGTGATCAAGGCAATTGGTGAAGAAGCGCGTCTGATGCTTGGAAGAACACCGGGAAATATTATTGCGGTAAGACCACTCAGACAAGGAGTAATCTCTGATTATACCGTGACGGAGAAGATGATTAAGTATTTTGTTCAGAAAGCTCTGGGAAAACGTACATTTAAGAAGCCGAGAATCAGTATCTGTGTACCAAGTGGTGTTACAGAAGTAGAAAAAAAAGCAGTGGAAGAGGCTACCTTTGCAGCCGGAGCAAGAGAAGTTCATCTGATTGAAGAACCTGTGGCAGCTGCAATAGGAGCAGGAATAGATATTTCAAAGCCTTGTGGAAACATGATCGTTGATATCGGTGGAGGCACAGCGGATATTGCAGTTATTTCACTGGGCGGAACAGTTGTGAATACATCAATTAAGATAGCGGGTGATGATTTTGATGAAGCAATCGTACGCTATATGAGAAAGAAACACAATCTTCTGATTGGAGAAAGAACAGCAGAGGATATCAAGATTAAGATTGGAACGACTTATCCACTTGTAGAGGAAGAGAAGATGGAAGTCAGAGGGCGTAATCTGGTAACAGGGCTTCCAAAGACAGTTACGGTGACTTCGTCTGAGACAGAAGAAGCTTTAAGAGAATCTACAGGACAGATTGTAGAAGCTGTAATCGGAGTACTCGAGCAGACTCCACCGGAGTTGTCAGCAGATATCCTTGATCGGGGAATTGTTCTTACCGGAGGAGGATCACTTCTTCGCGGACTGGAAGAATTGATCGAAGAGAGAACAGGAATTAATACGATGACAGCGGAGGATCCGATGAAAGTCGTTGCAATTGGTACCGGACAGTTTGTGGAATTTATGAGTGGAAGAAAAGAGTTTTAAGAGAAAGAATTCTGAAAAAGAATTTGAAGTGTCAGGTTCTTAGAGAAGAAGATTCAATTACGAGGGGTGTGTATAAGAGGAACACACCCTTTTTCTGCATATAAATTAGGAAAAGATACAAGAAGAGAGAGGAAAAAGTGTGGAAACAGTTACAGGGTATGTGAGTCATATTGTATATAGAAATTCTGATAATGGGTATACAGTATTCCATATTGAACATGATGATGGTGAAGTGACATGCGTGGGAAGTCTGAACTATATTAATGAAGGAGAACTCTTGAAATTCAAGGAGAATATGTGAATCATAATGTTTACGGTAAGCAGTTGAAGATTTCTCATTATAAAGTAAAAGAGCCGGAGGATATTGTTTCTATTGAACGATATCTTGGCTCCGGAGCAGTGAAAGGTGTGGGTGCGGCACTGGCTGGCCGAATCGTGAAAAAGTTTAAAGAGGATACTTTCCGCATTATTGAAGAAGAGCCGGAAAGACTTGCGGAGATCAAAGGAATCAGTGAAAGAAAAGCACAGGAGATTGCATCTCAGCTTGAAGAAAAGAAAGATATGCGAAAAGCCATGATTTATCTGCAGAAATACGGTATTTCCACAAAGCTGGCAGCCAAGATTTATCAGTATTACGGAATGAAAGTGTATAAAGTGTTGGAAGAAAATCCGTATCAGCTTGCAGATAATATTGAAGGAATCGGATTTAAGACTGCGGATGAAATTGCATCCAAAATCGGCATACATACAGATTCAGACTATCGTATAAGAAGTGGTTTGTTTTATACATTGCAACAGGCAGTAGGTGAGGGGCATGTTTATTTACCACAGAATATATTGCTTCGAAGAGCAAATGCACTTTTAGGAGTCGATCTTGAAGATATTGAGAAGTACATCATGGATCTGTGTATAGAACGGAAAACAGTTATGAAAGAAGTGGATGAGGAAATTCGCATTTATCCAGCACATTATTATTACTTGGAATTGAATACTGCGAAAATGCTTAATGATCTTGATATTGACTGTCAGATGCCGGAAGACATGATGGAGAAACGTCTGAAAAGAGTAGAACAGAAAGAAAAGATAGAATTGGATCCAATGCAGCACAGAGCTGTTATAGAAGCTATTAAACATGGTTTGCTCATATTAACAGGAGGACCGGGTACAGGTAAGACGACAACGATCAATACGATGATTCAATTTTTTGAAAGCGAAGGAATGAGTATCCTTCTTGCAGCGCCAACAGGACGTGCGGCAAAGCGAATGACAGAGGCTACAGGATATGAAGCCCAGACGATTCACAGATTACTTGAAGTAAGTGGAAATCCTGAGGAAGAGAACAGTGTAGGTGGATTTTTGAGAAACAGAGAGAATCCACTTGAGACAGATGTTATCATTATAGATGAGATGTCCATGGTTGATCTGAATCTGATGCATGCGCTTTTATCAGCAGTTATTCCAGGAACAAGACTTATTCTTGTGGGAGATGTGGATCAGCTTCCGTCCGTGGGACCGGGAAGTGTGTTAAAAGATATCATACGTTCAGAAAAATTTCACGTAGTGACGCTTACAAAGATTTTTCGTCAGGCAGGAGAGAGTGATATTGTAGTAAATGCTCATAAGATCAATGCAGGAGAACCGGTTACAATTGATAATAAAAGCCGGGATTTCTTCTTCTTAAAACGCCAGGATGCGAATACGATCATTAGCGTCGTTATTACTTTAATACAGAAGAAATTACCCAGATATGTGCAGGCCGATCCAAATGAAATCCAGGTAATGACACCAACACGTAAGGGATTGCTGGGTGTAGAACGATTGAATGTGATTCTACAGCAATATCTGAATCCTTCAGATTCCCAAAAAACGGAGAAAGAAATTAATGGTAGATTGTTCCGTGAAGGTGACAAAGTAATGCAGATTAAAAATAATTATCAATTAGAGTGGGAAGTTTCTACCAGATTTGGATTAACAGTTGACAAAGGAATTGGAGTTTTTAACGGTGATATGGGAGTCATTGATGAAATCAATGAATATACAGAAACTGTTATCGTGGAATATGATGAGGGGAGAAAGGTAAAATATGGATACGATATGACAGATGAGTTAGAACTTGCCTATGCGATTACGGTTCATAAATCTCAGGGAAGCGAGTATCCGGCGGTCATTATCCCACTTCTTCCAGGACCAAAGTTACTATATAACAGGAATCTGCTTTATACAGCAGTGACGCGGGCAAAAAAATGTTTAACAATAGTAGGGAGTGAACTAACATTTCAGGAAATGATCGAAAACAAAAGCGAACAGGGAAGATTTACAAGCTTAGACGAGCGAATCAAAGAATTTTAGAAAAAATGTATCCAAAAAGATGCCCGTTTTGTCAGGAAATCAGCTCAAAAGGTATTTGCGATGACTGTAGAAAACAGGTTGTTAAGGTGGGAAAAATAAAATGTATCCATTGTGGAAAGCCATTGGAGGATGAAACGAAAGAGTATTGCAGGGATTGTGAAAGAAGAAAAAGTAATTATGAACAAGGACGCAGCCTCTGGGTTCACATTCCGCCGGTTTCAAATTCAGTATATCGGTTGAAATATCACAACAAGCGATATTATGCGGAAATCTTTGGGAAAGAGCTGGCAGATGAGTTTGAATTTCAGATTCGAAGATGGGGGATTCAGGCAATTATTCCAATTCCATTACATAGATCGAAAATGAGAAAACGAGGATATAATCAGGCAGAACTTTTAGCAAAGCAGTTATCAGAATGTATGGGAATTCCTATAGAAAAAGATGTTTTATATCGGATTAAGAAAACCCGGCCTTTAAAGGAAATGAACGGGGAGCAGAGACACAGAAATCTGAAGGGGGCATTTGCGGTTTCAAAATCGTGGAATCCACGCCAGAACATTCTTCTGATTGATGATATTTACACAACCGGAAGTACAATAGAACGTGCTGCAGGAATCCTGAAAAAAGCAGGTGTTAAAAATGTCTACTTTTTGACTCTAAGCATTGGACAAGGCATCTGAACATATGGTATACTTAGGAGAGAAATCTTGAAAGGTGAATGTCGGATATGTTAGATAAAGACAGGATTCGTTTAATGACAAAAATGTCGATATATGAGAAGAATTACAGAGATGATTTTAAAATTGCCGATTATTACAGAAAAGATTATGCAAGTCTTAAGAGATGGATTACATTGATTTGGGTAACAATAGGTTATGCAATTTTGTTCGTTAGTTTCTGCATTTATTCGAGTGATAGTTTATCTGCTGATCTGACAATTTTAAAACTATTCGTTCTCTTGATTGCAGCAATTGCAGGCTATATAGTTCTTTTGGTTATATATGGGGTTTGCGCAAATAGTTTTTATAAGAGAAAACATGCAGTTGCCAAACAGAATGTAAAACGTTATTATCGTAATTTGTCCCGTTTAGAGAAGATGTGTAAAAAGGAGAAGAATGAGCAATGAACAATTTATTGGTTCTTAGAGAAAGATTTAAGCAGATTTATGTTTCTCACTCTCTCTTGGTTCGAAAGGGAGCACAGTTTTTGCTTGCACTTTTGGTGTTTAACCTGATCAATTCTAATATTGGATTTATGAAGATGGCATCATCTGTTCTTTGTACTGTTGGCTTAGCAGTAGTCTGTACATTTCTCCCTCTGGCAGTAATGACGGCAGCAGCAACTGTGTTAATAGTGGCTCATTTATATACATTATCTATGCCAATAGCCGGAGTTGCGGTGATACTGTTTTTGTTAATGTATATTTTCTACTTTCGATTTACCCCAGAGAAGAGCTGGCTGATTCTGCTGACAGTAGTAGCTTTCGGCATGAAAATACCACTGGTGATTCCGGTTGTATTTGGGCTGTTAGGTACTACAATATGGATTGTTCCTGCATCCTGCGGAATCCTTGTTTATTATCTGCTTTACCTGATCAAAGCTTCTGCAACAGCATTGAAAGGTACAGATGGAACAACAATGATCAGCACTTTAACCAATTTTACAAAACAGTTTGTAGGCTATCAAGAAATGTGGGTTATGCTGTTTGCAGTAGTGATCGGAATACTGGTAGTGAACGGAATTAAAAATCGGGCAGTTGATCATTCCTGGAAGATAGCATCAGCAACAGGAGCAGCAGTTTGTGTGATCGTAGGTGCATCGGGAAATATTTCTCTTGGACTTCACATGTCTTATACGATGATGATTTTCAGTGGGATTCTTGGTGTTGTAATAGGATTGTTCCTTGAAGTTATTTTTTTCTCTGTGGATTATTCAAGAACAGAGAATGTTCAGTTTGAAGATGACGAATACTATTATTATGTAAAGGCAGTTCCGAAAGTAGGGGTTCAGATGCCTGAGAAGCAGGTAAAACATATTACAGAACATCAGGGGCAGGACGCAGAGATGCCGAATGTGTCAGAGACAGAAAACAATACTGCTGTGTCAGAAGTTTCTGATTTGAAGGAAGTTGAACAGAAAGAGGAAGAAGATCAGTCAGAACAACTGAAAAAGGAGTCTGATCTTGCACAAACAACAATTTTTAATGATTCAAACATGACGGAAGATATTCTTTTAACAAGAAGTCTGAGCAAGGAACTGGGTCTGGATCAGAATGAAGAGAAAAAAGAGTGATCGACAGAGCAAAAGATGCAAGAGTGCATAACAACGAGTGATTACATAAGGTGGTGAGACTTGAGATGATAGAGTGGATTCAGAATTTTATAAGAAATTATTCAAATGGAATGTATTTTCCACATATACAGATAAAAGATATCATAGAGATTCTGATTGTGACGATTATTGTCTATGAAATCATGCTCTGGATCAAGAACACAAAAGCCTGGATGCTTCTGCGAGGAATGCTTATGCTGGGGGGATTTATTCTTCTGGCATGGCTTTTTCAAATGAATACGATCCTGTATCTGGCAAGAGAGTCGATTAATGTATTAGCGATTGCAGCAATTGTTGTTTTTCAGCCAGAACTTAGACGGGCATTGGAGAAGCTGGGGGAGAAGAATTTATTTAGTAACATTAATCCGTTCGATAAAAATAAAGAAAATCAGAGGTTTTCGGATGAAACACTGGATAGTATTGTAAGAGCTTGTTATGCCATGGGAAGCGTATGTACAGGAGCACTGATCGTAGTAGAGCAGGTGATTCAGTTGACAGAGTATGAAATGACAGGTATAGAGCTTGATTGTAAAGTGTCTTCTCAGGTGCTGATCAATATTTTTGAACACAACACCCCACTTCATGATGGCGCGGTTATTATCAGAGGGGACAGAATTACATCAGCAACATGTTATCTGCCACTTTCAGATAACATGACAATCAGTAAAGATCTGGGAACAAGGCATCGTGCGGCATTGGGAATGAGCGAAGTTTGCGATGCTCTTGTGATTGTTGTTTCAGAAGAAACGGGACTTGTTTCTGTGGCTTCCGGAGGACGATTGCTTCGAGCTATTAACGCAGAAGAACTTCGGAGTCAGTTAAGCCAGATTCAGTATAGAAAGACAGAGACAAAGAACAAGTTTTCTATACGGAAAGGATGGCACAGATCATGAAAAAATACAAATTGACAACGAATCTTCCGCTTAAGATTATTGCATTTGTTTTTGCAGCATTTCTTTGGCTGATTGTTGCGAATGTTGCTAATCCGGTTACGAAATCAACTTATACAAACATCAAAGTTACGATAGCGAACGATGATGTGATTACACAAGGTGGGGAAGTTTATACGGTTTTAGATGATCAGAATGTAAACGTAGTTGTTTACGCAAAACGTTCAGTGATTCAACAGATTAAGTCGGATGATATTGTGGCTACTGCGGATATCAAAGAAATGGATTCCAGGACAGGGTTGATACCAATTTCAGTATCAATTCCAAAGTATAGTGGATCTTATCAGTCGGCAGAGGCTGCTCCGAGAAATATACAGATTAAGACAGAACCAACAGGTAAGACTGTATTTACACTGACTGTTAGCACAACAGGAACGCAGCGTGACGGTTATCAGATTGGAGAGATGAAAGTTAATCCTGAAAAAATAACGATTACAGGAGCAGAATCAACAGTAAAATCAATTGATAAAGCCGTAGCGAAGATTAATGTAGATGGAATTTCAAAAGATGAAGAACTTACAGCAGAACTTGTTTTATATGATGCATCGGGAAATGTAATCAATCAGGGACAGCTAAGTAATAATCTTGGAGAAGATGGAATCACTGTAGATGTGACAGTAATGAGGATCAAGACGGTTCCATTAAAATTTGAAGCATCTGGAACACCGGCAGATGGATATGAATATCTCGGTTGTTCGAGCGAACCGGCGAGCGTGCAGATCTGCGGAAAAGAAGAGGCCTTATCCAAGATTGAAAGTATCAATATTCCAGCATCTGAATTGTCTATCGCTGGGGCAACAGAGAAGATAGAGAAAGCATTTGACATTACAGATTATCTGCCGGAAGGTGTAGAACTGATTGAAGGCGCTTCAGGAAAGGTTACCGCAACTGCAATGATCGAACAGTTGGGAAATCGTACAATTGAGTTTATGGTTGCGTCCATCAAACAGAATTATCTGGCAAAAAATCTTCAGGTAAGTTACGAGCCAGATGCTGAGGTGACACTTGTATTTCAGGGAGAGAAAGATACGCTGGATAGTCTGGATATCAGCAATGCAGTATCGGTAAATCTCCAGAATTACACGAAGGAAGGCACTTATGACATACCGGTAGAAGTAGACCTTCCGGATGGAGTAACGTTGACAAAACCAGTGACAGTGCAGCTTATATTGACTGAAAAAGGATCCACAAAGGATGAACAACCGGAAAATAACGCTGGGACAAATTAATAATACTTCATATTAATTAAAAAAGTACAGGTCTAAATTAAAAAAGAATTAAGAAGGCTGGCATTGACAGTTTTCAATGCATATTATATGATATTGGAGTTAAAACTTCCAACTATCAGAGAGATAGAATAGGAGAATAACATGGTAAGCGATAAAGTAGTGATCAAAAATCCGACAGGACTTCATCTAAGACCGGCAGGATTGTTTTGTAAAACTGCGATGCAGTACAAGAGCAAGATCACAGTGTACAAAAAGATGAAAAACGAAGAGGTAAATGCAAATGCCAAAAGTGTATTAAGCGTACTGGGTGCATGCATAAAAAGCGGAGATGAGATTACAATTATTTGTGAAGGAGAAGACGAAGAAATAGCACTTTCAGACATGGTTCAACTTGTGAAAGATGGATTGGGAGAATAAGTGGTGTTTATAAACTGGTATATTGTAACAGTGAAGAGACATTAGGAGGAAAAAGAAATGAGCAAAGCAACATTAATAATCATGGCGGCAGGTATTGGAAGTCGTTTTGGAGGCGGAATCAAGCAGCTGGCTCCAATCGGACCAAATGGAGAGATTATCATGGACTACTCCATCTATGATGCATTAGAAGCAGGGTTTGACAAAGTTGTATTCGTTATCCGCAAAGATCTCGAGAAAGATTTCAAAGAGATCATTGGCAACCGTATTGAAAAAGAAGTAGAAGTAGCATATGCATTTCAAGAGCTTGATGATATTCCAGAAAAATTCAGCGGAAAATTCACAGGAAGAACAAAACCTTGGGGAACAGGTCAGGCAATTCTTTGCTGTAAAGATGTGGTGGATGCTCCATTCCTTGTAATCAATGCAGATGATTATTATGGAAAAGAAGCATTTAAAGAGGCATACAGTTATTTGACAAACCTTCCATCTGCTGATATAATGCAGATTTGTATGGTCAGCTTTGTATTGAAAAATACATTGAGTGATAACGGAGGCGTGACCAGAGGTGTGTGCGAAGTAGACGGACATGGCATGCTTGCAGACATTGAAGAGACACATAACATCGAAAAAGAAGACGGAAAAGCTGTAATCCACAAAGAGGATGGAGATGTATTCCTTGATGTTGATTCACCGGTATCTATGAATATGTGGGGAATTACACCTGAATTTTTTGAGATTCTTAAGACAGGATTTGATGAGTTCCTTGAGAAAACAGAAAGTACAGATCTAAAAGCAGAATATCTGCTTCCGACAATGATTGGAGATCTGTTAAGTGATGGAAAACTGGAAGTAAAAGTACTGCAGTCACATGACCAGTGGTTTGGTGTGACATATAAGGAAGATAAAGAATCTGTAACAGTAGCGCTTCGTGGATTGATTGAAGAAGGAGTTTACCCGTCAAAATTGTTCTAATTTAAGAAAAGGGATGTAAGATGGCAAAACGAAAAGGATCTGCTGGCAATTCTGCACGCAGAAAAAAAAGTACAAATAAGTATTCCCGCAGATCGGGAAGTAATAAGCTGGGGACTTTGTGTATCATTCTTCAGACGATTGCCAGTATAGCCTTAATGGCGGTATTGTATTTGTTAGGAATGATTCCGGACAAGTATCTGATACTGGCAGCAGCAATACTGTTTTTCTTATGGTGTGTGACACTGAATTCACAGGTGGCAAGGAGAAAACGGGGGACTTGGGGAAAAGTATTCAGTTTACTTATGGCAGTTGTGATGTTTACGGGAAGTTATTATGTCGCTCAGGCTAATAATATGATTGGAAAGATCACAGGCAGCAACTATAAAGTAGATAAGATGGTTGTTGCAGTGCGAGCAGATGATTCGGCAGAGACAATAGAAGATGCGGCAGACTATACGTATGGTGTACAGTTTGAGAAAGGTGCTGACAATATACAGACAGCTGTAGCTGATATTGAAAAGCAAGTTGGCGTTGATACGATTGAAGTGAAAGAGTATGATTCCGTTCAGGATCAGGCACAGGCTCTGATTGATGGAGATTGTGATGCAATCATTTATAACAGTGCATATACAAGTCTGATGGAAGAAGCAGTAGATGGCTATAGCGATAAAGTGAAAGTGTTGTATACATTTAATATACGTGTTGAGTTGGATTTCGGAAATTCAACAGGAGCAACAGATGACAGTATTATAAAAGAACCATTTACAGTTTATATCAGTGGTATTGATGTCTATGGTGATGTATCAGAAACAAGCCGAAGTGATGTGAATATTATTGCAGTTGTGAATCCGCAGACACATCAGATTTTATTAGTAACTACTCCGCGTGATTACTATGTACCGATTCCAAAGATTTCAGGCGGTCAGAGAGATAAACTGACTCACGCAGGAATTTACGGAGTAGATGCCTCTATGCGTACACTGGGTGAATTGTATGAGACGGATATTAATTATTATGCGAGATTGAATTTTACTTCATTAATTGATATTGTAGATACACTTGGAGGAATTGATGTATATTCAGAGTATGCGTTTACAACAAGTGAAGATTCTGAACATGTAATGGATGTACAGGAAGGATATAATCACTTCAATGGTGAAGAAGCACTTGCTTTCTGCAGAGAGAGACACAATGTTCCAGGAGGAGACAACCAGAGAGGAAAAGATCAGCAGGCAGTTATTACTGCTATGTTGAAGAAGTGTTTGTCACCGACTATGCTCTTGAAAGCGAATGCGATTATGGAACAGGTGAGCAAAGATGTTGAGACAAATATGTCTCAGGAAGAGATTAACGCATTGATTAAATATCAGTTGAGTAATAATCCGGCTTGGACGATTCAGTCTGTAGCAGCGGAAGGTACGAATACAACTGGTACATGTTATTCTAGTGGTGATACAGAACTCTTTATTATGGAACCGGTTGAATCTTCTGTGCAGAATATTATTGATCTGGCAAACATTGTAGAAGAAGGCGGAGTGTTGCCGGAAGGTGAACAATTGAATTAAATCAGAGGACAGAAAAATAGAGATGATTCTCGTTTTTCTGTCCTTTTTTGTTTTGAGGCACTTACGAAAAAACAAAAAAATATAAAGAAATGAGAAAAAACAAAAAAAATTCACAGATAAAACACTAAAAAGACAAAAAGTATTTACAAATATAATGAATTGTGGGAAAATATGATATAACAAGATCGTATAAGGAGGTTCCCATATGAAGAGAAAAAAGATAATTGCTTTACTTTGCGTAGCAGCGACTAGTGCAAGTCTTGTTACTCCGGTAATGGCAGAAGAGAATCAAGCTACAGGAACTACACAGGAAGCGGCTGTGGATCAGGAAGCACCAGTCGAAGAAGCGGATGAGAGCAATGTAGAACAAAAGGAAGAATCAAATGCAGATGTAGAACAGTCAGAGACTGAAAAAGTAGTTTCAGAAGAGAAAAACGAGCCGTCTGAAAACATAACAGAAGATACAGAAAACGAAACATCAACAGATGAAACAGTTTCGGACAAGAATCTGACAGAATCACTAGATGTTGATGAAGAAGTGAAAGATGGATTTGTTGAAGAAGACGGTAGTGTATATTATTATGAAGCAGGAAAAAAAGTAACAGATACTATTCGCGACTTTGAAGACGAATCCGGATTTGAATATTCATGCTATTTCGATTGGTCTGGAAGAATGATGATCGATAGTGAGGAATGGGTTGAATACACGGATGAAAATGAAAAATCGCATGATGGAATTATACGGGCAGATGAAAATGGATGTTTAATTATCGATGATTGGTATCAGAATCAGGATGGCTCATGGAATTATTATAAAAAGGATTTCATTAGAGCAGAGGATGAAGTTGTAGAAAAATATGGCAAACAATACTATTTGGATTCAGATGGGATTCTAGTAACTGATTCTCAACTTACTATTGGTGGACAGTTGTATCAGGCGGATGCATCTGGAGCAATCACATTGATTCAGGCTTCAGCAAAGGAACATTGGGTGAAGACAAACGGAAAATGGTACTTATTTGTTGATAACAAACTTGTTAAAGATAAATTCTACCTTTATAAAGGGGATTATTATTATTTTGACAATAATGGAGAAATGCAGACAGGTTCGTTTGATACAGAAGACGGAAAAGCTTATATAGCGGATTCAAATGGTATCGTTATTTATACACCAACTGAAGGATGGAATAAAACAAAAGACGGAAAAACATGGTGCTATTATAAAAAAGATAGTGACGGTAATCTTTATCTTCTTAGAGGGGAATTCCTTTCATATAGTGGTTCAAAATACTACCTCGATGGGAATGGCGTTATGGCAACTGGAGTATTTGAAGCCCGGGAAGATGATGGTTATTATTATTACTTTGCCAATAATAGTGGCGAAATTCAGCAAAAGTCAGATTGGATTCACCATGAGGGAGAATGGTATTATTCAAAAGACGGAAAGTTGTACGCTGATGGAGTTAAAACAATTGGTGGTAAAAAATACTATTTCATGTATAATGCAACGATGCTTTCAGGGTATCTTACAGAAACATATCATGACGGCAGTGAAACTCATTATATGACAAATGATTCTGGAGTGATCCAGGAAACAAACGACTGGGTTAAGTATGATGGTGCGTGGTATTTCTGGAGAGATGGCGATATATTGAAAAATGGCATTTATGACATTTGGGGAAAGAAGTATTACTTTAACTATGATGGAGAGATGCAAGTAGGAAGAATTGAGGTTCATGATAGTAATACATTGTACCTGACAGATTCTTCAGGAGCTCTTATAAATACGCCGGAATGGAATACGTACAAAAATAATTGGTATTACATGAATGCAGATGGAAGTGTACGTAAAAATGAGTTCATAAAGTATGGAAATGATCTTTACTATGTTGACTCTGAAGGTAAAATGGTGACTGGAGATTTCTACTTTAATGGGAACAGCTATCATACAGATTCCGATGGAGTTATTCTGAAAAATGACTGGTATCAGGAAGGATATGATTGGTATTATGCAGGAGAAGATGGAGCTTTATTGACACATAGTTGGAAATCAGGTGCAGGTGACGTTTGGTATTACTTAAATGAATCAGGTGCAATGGCTAAAGGAATGTGCTGGGTTTATAATAAGGGTGATTATGATAACGGCAAGTATGAATACTTTGATGATAATGGTATTTGGCAGGAAAATAATCCTATCAAAAAGAATGATTGGTCATTGGTTGATGGCAAGTGGTATTATTACAGTGAGGGCAAGCCATATACAGGATGGGTTGGATCTTACTATATCAGTCATGGTGTAATGTGCACAAATACTTATATAGAGGAAGACGATGACAATAACGCAGATTATTATGTAGATCACCAGGGGGTTTATCAGAGAAATAGCTGGGTTAAAATACCAGGATATGAAGGAGAATATAGTTGGAGATATGCTGGAACAGACGGAAAAATTTTGAAAAATGTGTGGGTCGGTGATTATTACATTAATGGATCAGGTTACATGGTTTCAAATGGAATTGTAGATACAGGATACTATGGCTTATGTAAATTTGCAGACGACGGAAAATTTATTGGCTATGTGAAAAAGTCGGATTGGAATAAAGTTGGTGATAAATGGTATTACGTTGATAGTAATGGGTCACTGTTAAAAGGAAGACAAGTAATCGGAGGAAAAACATATTACTTTAAGGAATGGAATTATGAAATGTATGCAAACACAACAGTATATGATGATATTAATCATGAAGTAGTGTTTGTGGGATCGGATGGTACAGTTTCAAAAGCAAATGGCTGGCAATTAGGAGAATATGGCCAATGGTATTATCTTGAAAACGGAATTCCGAAGAACGGATGGTTTAACTATGGAGGAAAGAGATATTACCTTTCACCGTCGACAAGAACAGGATATAGAGAAGTATGGGATGAAGATACCAGAGAATACGAGTATTATTTCTTCGATCAGGACGGAGCAGTTTGTGAACCGAATGACGGATGGTTTTCTGTCAAATCTGACGGTCAGACTTACTGGTATTATATAAAGAATGGAAAACCAGTCAGAGATAGTTGGTACGATGGTCATTATTTCGCTTCGAATGGTGAGATGTATACTGGAAGCATATGGACAGGCACAGATGAAATTTATGTATATGATGACAATGGTTATCTTCTGAGAAATGGTTGGCATAAGCTGCATGGCGTTTGGTATTATACAGATGCAAAAGGAAGAGCATATACCGGAGAAAGAAAGATCAATGGAACAAAATACTGGTTCACAGATGAGGGTGTTTGGGTAAAATAGTAAATTAGTTAAAGTAGTGAAAAATAGTTGAATAATTTAGGGGCAGTCATTAATGGCTGTCCCTTTTGGTGGTGAGAATAGTATCGTGATTTTTCATAGAAATATTGCTGAAACTATTGAAGAAATATAGACAAAGTGGAATGATTGCGATAAAATGATAATCGTGACAGATTGCTTTGCGATAGTGGAGGAGGAGCAAAAATGCATAAGAGGAAGTTGTTTTATGCGATGTGCTGCCTTACAGCGGTACTTGCGATAGGCTGTGGAAAGAAAGACAGCACGGATACAAAAAATCCAGAACAGGTAGAAAGTCAGGATACTACGAAGACAGACGATGAAAATAAGAGTGATACAAAGAACGATACAGAACAGACAGACGATAAGAAAGAAGAATCGGAGAAAACAAAAAGTGTTATGAAGATTTATTCTATCAATATGAGTTCAGGAGAGATCCAGACAGAAGATGTGGAAACAGATTCTTTAAATGAAGAAAAGATTTGGTCATTACTTCAGGAAAAGTCAGTGATCACTCCGGAATGTGGGATGAATCTTTCAAAGTGAACGAAGAAGAGAAGACGATAGATCTTGATGTAGATGAAGGATTTGGGAATTATATTCGTTCCATGGGAACAACAGGAGAAACGGAAGTGCTTGCATGTGTTGTAAACACGTATCTGGACAGCTTCCAGTGTGAGAAAATCAAGATAACAGAAGCAGGACGTACATTTGAGACAAGTGGTGCAGTTCTGGCAGGTTATATGACAAAACAATAGGAAGCGGGGATGCGAAAAAGTGAAAAAATTATTAAAAAAATGTACGGTATTATTGTTGACAGCGGCAATGTCTATTACAGCGCTACCGGTGACGGCATGGGCTGAGACTCCGGCAGAGTCAGCAGTGACAGGAGCGGAGACAGCTACGGATCATGTAGATGAGAATGCAGTAGATGAAAAACAGGCAGCCGGTACTGAACAGCGCCTAAATTATATGTACATAGATCAGCCTTATCTGGAAACACCGAATACACAGAAGGTAGTGGCATCCTGGGGAGATGGTTCCGAGGGGATTGAACAGATGACCGCAACTGTGCAGGGACCAGTAGGAGAAGAAGTGTGGACTGCAGTACAGGAATCAGATGGCATATATCTGTTTGAAAGAGCTTATACAGAGCAGGAAAGGGGAGTCTATTCTGTTACAGAACTGCACGTTACAATTGCGGGAAATGTATATGATTATTCCCTTGCAGATCTTGGAATAGAAGCACTCTTTGGCGTAGATGAAAAATATGAAGGAATCGAAGAGTTACAGCCGGTAAGTGAGGAAGAGGTATCAGCAGATATTGCGGCATACAATATTGATGAATCCGGAAATGTTACTGAGCAGTCAAGTATCGAGGAGGCAATTGTTCAGGCAGAACAGGAAATTCCAGCAATGATGAGTGATGACGGAGTTCAGACACAGTCATCTAATATTGTAGTAGCACTTGATCCAGGACATGATTCAACACACGCTGGCGCATCAGCAAACGGCGTACGAGAAGAAGTCCTTACATTAAAGATTGCACAGTATTGTAAAGCAGAACTGGAAGAGTATGCAGGCGTATCAGTCTACATGACAAGAACAACAGCAGACTGTCCGCATCCGGGCGGAAGTTCTGCTCACGATATTGATCAGAGAGTAGCTGATGCAGCGGCAGCTGGAGCAAGTGTCTATGTCAGCTTTCATTTGAATTCATCTACATCTTCAGCAGCAAAAGGTGCAGAAATAATCATTCCGAACACAAACTGGAAACCACAGGTCGGAAATGACGGAAAGAAACTGGCTACACTGATCGAGTCAGAACTTGTTGGGCTGGGACTGGAAGAAAGAAAAATTTATTCAAAAGATACAACTGTGAATGAACGTTATGAGGATGGCTCTCTTTCAGATTATTTTACAGTTCAGATTTCTGCAAAGGAGCATGGAATTCCGGGAATTATAGTGGAACATGCGTTTGTGACCAATACATCGGATGTAAATAATTTTCTAAATAATGAAGCTGGACTGAAGAAACTTGGTGTTGCCGATGCGACTGGAATTGCGAAATATTTTGGTCTGTCAAAGGGACAGTGGTACAAGGATTCTACTGGTTGGTGGTATGCATCTGGAACAAGCTATTTAAAAAATCAGTGGGCACAGATTAGTGGAAGCTGGTATTATTTTGATTCTAATGGCTATATGGAGACTAGCTGGCAGAAAATTAGTGGAAAATGGTCATATCTAGGTGGAACAGATGATGGAATTATGCGAATCGGTTGGCAGAAGATTGGTGGAGACAGGTATTATTTTGGTGAAGCTAATGATGGAGCAATGAAGACCGGTTGGCAGAAAATAGGAGAGTCCTGGTACTATCTAGGCAGTTCAAATGGTGGATATCTGCAAACAGGTTGGCAGAAAATCGGTGGAGCCTGGTATTATTTTAGTGATAAAGAGAATGGAGCAATGAAAACTGGCTGGCAGAAAGTTGGGAGCACATGGTACTATTTGGGAAGCGCAGATGGCGGCTACATGCAGACTGGATGGAGAAAGCTAGGAACAAACTGGTATTACTTTGGTGGAACAGACGATGGAGCAATGCGAACCGGTTTTGCAAAAGTAGGTGGTGATTGGTATTACTTTGGTGGAACAGACGATGGAGCAATGAAGAATGGCTGGCAGAAAGTTGGAAGCACATGGTACTATTTGGGAAGTGCAGACGACGGCTACATGCAGACTGGATGGAAAAAGCTAGGAACAAACTGGTATTACTTTGGTGAATCCAATGATGGAGCAATGCGAACCGGTTTTGCAAAAGTAGGTGGCAATTGGTATTACTTTGGTGGAACAGACGATGGAGCAATGAAGAATGGCTGGCAGAAAATAGATGGAACATGGTATTTCTTTAATGATGATGGAATGTATGATTCTACCAAGAAATATGATGAGATTCCAGGGATAAATGATGACAAAATAAATGGAAGTGCCGGCACAAACAATTCGAATACAAATTCTAATGTTGTTGAGGGGACGTATTTGATTGAAGGAGATACCGAAGTAACAGTGGATCAGATGGTAGCTTATTTTGAGGCAAGTAAGAAAGCTTATCCGGAAGATGTAATGCGAAAAGGTGGGGCGGCTACAATCAGAGATTTTTGTCAGATTTATTACGAAGAAGCTGTGGCAGAAGGAATTAAAGCAGAAGTTGCATTTGTACAGGCGATGAAAGAGACAGGTTGGTTACAATTTACAGGTGTTGTGAAAGCAGAGCAGTATAATTTTGCGGGCATGGGAGCAACAGGAAATAGTGTTTCAGGTGAATCATTTAAAGATGTAAGAGAGGGTGTACGTGCACAAATTCAGCATTTGAAGGCATATGGATCAACAAAATCTTTAAATCAGACATGCGTAGATAATCGTTTTAAGTATGTTGAACGAGGAAGTGCAATTTATGTAGAATGGTTAAGTATACCTAATAATCCTAAGAAAAAAGGATGGGCAGCTGCCAAAGGATATGGTGTTGATATTGTGAAGATGATACAAAAGCTCAAGAAAATGTAAAAATTGATACTAGTTATTTCAACAGGGAAGGAAATGAAAGATGAGTTGGAGCAAGTGAACCAAGCAGTGATGCGGGGGCAGGTTCTTCCGATTCATCAGGAGATGACGCATGTTTGGATGATGGATTCTTATACTAGAACAGTAAGAATGCAGAAAGTATTCTTGAATAATTAATTAAGAAAGAGAAAAAGAGATGGGGGCCGTGTGTTCCCATCCCTTTTAAGGTATAAGAAGAAATATGTCATTAGTATCAAATTTATTTATTATATTTGTAGCCGGGGCTGTGCTTTTGTATTACCTGTTTCCAAAAAAGATGCGATGGTGGGGGCTTCTTTTAACAAGCTAAATTTATTATCTTGCTGCAGGGACAAAGTACTTTCCATTTTTACTTTTCTCAACGATAATCACTTATCTCTGTGGAGTGGCGATAGAACATGAAGTGAATCAAGATAAAAAGAAAGCAAAACGATATCTGATCATAGGGCTGATTCTTAATTTTGGAATGCAGATTTTATTGCCGTTAGGTATTTCATTTTACACGTTTCAAACATCAGGATATTTGCTTGACATATATTGGAAAAGAGATCATGCAGAGAAAAATATTTTCCGTTATGCATTGTTCGTATCCTATTTCCCACAAATTTTACAGGGACCGATTGGGAGACATAGTAGATTAGCAGAACAATTATACGAAGGACATTCCTTTGATCTACAGAGAATTTGCAGAGGAATTCAGCGTATTTTTTGGGGATTTTTTAAGAAGATGATTCTTGCAGACTGGTCAGCGGTGTTTGTGGATGCGATATTTGGAAATCCAGATCAATATAACGGATTGGCAATTTTTGGAGTGCTGTTTTATTCTATGAGGTAGAATATCTGAATTTTAATACGGAATACTATGATTTGTTTTCACATGATATTACAAAATATACAGATTATGATGGTCATATGAATGGAGAGTCAGCGAGGAATTATTCAACTATTTTGGGGTATTTTTTGATGAATGGAGAGTCAGCGAGGAATTATTCAACTATTTTGGGGTATTTTTTGAGAAAATAAGAGTATAATAAGAAAAAATCATCAAAAGTCATAAAAAAGAGATAAGATGATGTATTGTAAAATGACACAAAATT